>CAMJVA010000001.1 GCA_946409145.1 uncultured Enterococcus sp.
AATTTTTTCTCATGAAAGATAGTTTTTACTGTTCTATTCTTGATTTAATTAATAGTTTTCCTTACTTAGTATAATCTTTTCGTTTTAAATGAATAATGGTAATGGCCGTGGCCACGACACTTAAGCCAATGACCCAGAGAAATCCTGTACCTTGCTCTTTTCCTGGAAGTCCACCTGTATTCATTCCCCAAATCCCAGAAATAAGTGCCGGAATAGAAATAACTAAGGCCGCCGAATCCAAGTATTTTAACAACTGGTTTAAATTATTGTTCATCATGTCATTAAAGAGTCCCCCGACTGTTTCTAATAAATCTCGGTAAAGATTAATTAATTTTTCCGCTTGCTCTTGGCGCTGTTGAATATTAAAAACTAAGTGCGGATCATTTAACTCATCCGTAAAAGAATCCCGATCCCAAAGTGTCCCTAAAACTTTTTTCTGCCCTTTTAAAGTGTGATCTAAATACACAACGGCTCTTTGAGTATCAGATAAACGGACTAACTCTTGAGTTTTAGTAGTTTTTCTAGCTGATTCATCCAGTTCATCAATAACGACTTTGATTTCTTGTAGTTCTTTTGTGTAATGAGTGTAAACTTTAAAAATGGAATAAGCGACTAATTCGTCAAAATTACGAACTTTTTCCCCGAAGCGTTTAATAAATCGTTCAATAAAGGTAGAGCGCTCAGCTAAATTAGTGATGATTAACTCATCAGAAATAATAAATAAAACAGGTTCAAGTCGATTTTCGATTTTATCTTCGTATTTTTCTAAGTTTAAAATAATTAAGAGAAAAACATTTTTTAACTTTGTTTCATACAAAGGTTCAAAACGGGCTACTTCTTCCGCTTCAGTTGCACCTAGAAAAATATCTTCTGGGAGGTCATATTCTTTGACTACTTGATCTTGCTCTTCTTTGGTGGCTCCATGCAAAATTAGCCAATTTCCTGATGAATCGCTTTTTTTAATCCCTTCTTGGGAAATGGAATAATGCTTAATCATTATTTTCACCTCTTTAAAAAATCCAAGTGACGAGAAAAAGTTTTCTTCTATATAAATAAGACTATCTTGGATAAAAAAGATTGTCAAAAAAACCACCTAATCTAAGACTAAAAGTAGATTAGATGGTTTTTACTTAATTTTTACATGAGATAGACTTTGATTTTTACAGGACATTTTTACAATTCAGGTGTACTTAAAAATAATAATATATTAGAGGAGAAAGTTTATGAAAAAAGGATTGCTTTTAACATTAGCATTAATTAGTTTAGGAAGTTTGGTAGCTTGTGGCAGCGAAGCAAAGGACAAAAAAGCTGAAGCTACTGAAAGTAAAAAGATTACAGTGGTTTCAAGAGAAGATGGCAGTGGAACCAGAGGGGCTTTTATTGAGCTTTTTGGCATTGAAGAAAAGGGTGATGACGGGTCGAAAAAAGATTTAACTACTAAAGAAGCGGTCATTGCTAATAAAACAGATGTGATGCTTAATAACATTAAAAGTGATGAAAGTGCTATTGGCTATGTATCCTTAGGTTCTTTAGGAGACAATGTGAAAGCTTTAAGTATTGATGGGGTAAAAGCTACTAGTGAAAATGTTAAAAATAAATCTTATGCTATTGCTAGACCGTTTATGATTGCCACTAAAGGTGAAGCAAAAGGTTTAGCTAAAGATTTCATTCATTATATTTTGTCAAAAGAAGGGCAAGAAGTTGTCAGTGATAGTTATATTCCAGTTAATGAAGCAGCGGAAAGCTTCACTGGAGAAAAACCAGAAGGAAAAATCTCTATAGCTGGTTCTTCTTCTGTGACCCCTATTATGGAAAAACTAAAAGAAGCATACTTGGGATTAAATCCTAAGGCGAAAATTGAAATTCAAATGACAGATTCCACTGCAGGAATGACCGCAACAATGGAAGGGGCAGCTGACATTGGAATGGCTAGTCGGGATTTAAAAGAAAGTGAGTTAAAAGAATTAACTAGTGTTCCCATTGCTTTAGATGGAATTGCCGTCGTGGTTAATCCTAAAAACAAGGCAGATAATTTAACAAAAGAGCAAGTGAAAAATATCTTCACTGGAAAAATCTCTACTTGGGATGAGACTTTATGAGAAAAAATGAATGGCAAGAAAGGAGCATGAAATTTATTTTCATGCTCGCTTCTTTAATGAGTGTTTTTGCTGTGATATTAATTTGTTTGTTTTTATTTGCTAATGGAATTCCAGCCATGAAAAAAATTGGACTAATAAATTTTTTATTTGGTAAAGAATGGTCTCCTTCTGATACGCCTCCAGCTTTTGGTATTTTACCCATGATTTTTGGAAGTTTGTATGTGACTGCAGGAGCCATTTTAATCGGGGTTCCTATTGGTATTTTCTCAGCAGTTTTTTTAGCTAAAGCATGTCCGAAATCTTTGTATAAAATTTTAAAACTAGCTGTAGATTTGTTAGCAGGAGTTCCTTCAGTAGTGTATGGTTTTTTTGGGATGGTCACTATTGTTCCTTTTATTAGAAATTTTATTGGAGGAGATGGAAATAGTATTTTATCTGCTTCCATTTTACTGGGAATAATGATTTTACCGACAATCATCGGTTTAACGGAAAGTGCTATTCGGGCAGTGCCTAATGAAATTTATGAAAATGCCATTGCTCTTGGAGCAAGTTCTGAGCGGGCTATGTTTTCTGTAGTATTGCCTGCTGCTAAATCAGGAGTGGTGGCCGGAATTGTTTTAGGAATTGGTCGAGCTATTGGAGAAACCATGGCAGTGATTATGGTGGCTGGAAATCAAGCAAGAATGCCAAAAGGAATATTAGAAGGTGTGAGAACATTAACGGCCAATATCGTCATTGAAATGGGATATGCCGCAGAACTTCATCGAGAAGCTTTAATTGCTACTGGTGTGGTGCTGTTTGTTTTTATTTTGTTGATCAATCTTTCCTTTGCTGCATTTAGAAAAGAGGGAATGAAATGAGACGACGTTTTGAAACACAACTTTTAAAAATTCTCACTTGGCTAAGTGCTGCTTTAACCTTTGGAACATTGCTCTTTTTAATTGTATATATTCTTATAAATGGCATTCCTTATTTGAAGCCTTCTTTATTTTCTTTAACTTACAATACAGAAAACGTGTCCTTATTTCCGGCTTTAATCACTACTTTTTTCGTAGTGTGTCTTTCTTTAATTTTAGCGGTCCCTATTGGCATTTTTACAGCTATTTATTTAGTAGAGTATGCAAAGAGTAATAATAAATTAGTGATTCTCATTCGCCTAACAGCAGAAACTTTAGCGGGTATTCCTTCAATTATTTATGGTTTATTTGGGTTATTATTTTTTGTTACTTGGTTAAAATGGGGGCCTTCTCTTTTAGCCGGAACCTTTACCATGAGTATTATGATTTTACCTTTAATTATGCGAACTACTGAAGAAAGTCTAAGAGGTGTTCCCCAAAGCTTTCGAGAAGGATCATTTGCTTTAGGGGCTGGGAAATTGCGGACTATTTTTAGAATCGTCTTACCAGCAGCCACACCAGGAATCTTAGCGGGAGTTATTTTAAGTATTGGGCGAATTATTGGAGAAACAGCGGCTTTAATTTACACAAGTGGTACAGTAGCACAGGTTCCAGAAGGCTTGTTTTCTTCTGGGAGAACCTTAGCTGTTCATATGTACGCTTTGTCTAGTGAAGGCTTATACACTGGACAAGCATATGGCACAGCGGTGATCTTATTGGTAGTGGTAGTGATAATTAATACTCTATCTAGCGTGGTCGCTAAAAAAATGATGGGCGGGAAAACAGATGAATAAACTGCAGTTAGAAAATGTACAATTATGGTACAATGATTTTAAAGCTTTAAAAGGGATTTCCATGGATATTTCTGCTAACGAAATTACGGCTTTTATTGGTCCTTCAGGTTGTGGTAAATCTACCTTATTAAAATGTTTTGATCGTATGAATGATTTAGTCGAAGGTTGTAAAATCAATGGGAAAATTCTACTTGATGGAAATGATATTTATGAAGATCCTAAGATTAATCTTTTGCGCCAAAAAGTTGGGATGGTGTTTCAAAAACCCAATCCCTTTCCCATGAGCATTTACGATAATATAGCCTTTGGGCCAAGGACTCACGGGGTGACCAAGAAAAACGAGTTAAATGAAATTGTCGAAACTTCTTTAAAAGATGCAGCTATTTGGGAAGAGACAAAAGATCGATTGAAAAAAAGTGCTCTTTCTCTTTCAGGTGGGCAGCAACAACGCTTATGTATTGCCAGAGCTTTAGCAGTAAAACCAGAAGTTTTATTAATGGATGAACCTACTTCGGCCTTAGACCCTATTTCTACTATTAAAATTGAAGAATTAGCTTTAGAGTTGAAAAAACAATATACGATAGTCATGGTGACACATAATATGCAACAAGCAGCGCGTGTTTCTGATAAAACTGCCTTTTTTCTTTTAGGTGAATTAATTGAGTATAATCAGACAGAAACTTTTTTTTCCTATCCTGAAGATTCTCGTAGTGAAGATTATATTACTGGGAGGTTTGGCTAATGCGTAAGAATTTTGATCAAAAACTTTCGACGCTTAATATTTGGCTCATTGAAATGGGTTCTTTAGTAGAAGAGACTATTACTATTGCTCTTAAAACAGTTACTCAACATAATGATCTTCTTTGGGATAGAATGATTACTTTACAAGAAGAAATTAAGCAAAAAAATCAAGACATTGAAGCCTTGTGTTTAAAATTATTACTACAACAGCAACCTGTAGCTAAAGACTTACGCTTAATTTCCACTGCTTTAAAAATGATAACGGATTTAAAACGTATTGGGGATCAAGGAGTCGATATTGCAGAAATTTCTTTAACTATGGAAGAAAATAAATTTCTAGAGCAAGTGCCTATTTTAAAAATGGCACAAGGGGTCACAACAATGGTGACAGAAAGTATTGACGCTTTTGTTAAAGGAGATTTGTCTTTAGGAGAAAAAGTGATTAAAGCAGATGATGAAATAGATGACTTGTTTGAAGAAGTGAAGGAAAAACTTATTCACCTTTTAATTAAAGATAATACTCAAGGAAAAACAGCCTTAGATCTTTTGATGATTGCTAAATATTTAGAACGAATTGGAGATCATGGGGTGAACATTGCCACTTGGGTAGTGGCGTCTTTAAGGAATCAGGCAAATAATAGAGTAGGTGAGTAAATGGCTAAAGTTTTTATAGTAGAAGACGATGAGGACATTCGGGAGTTAACAATTTATGCCCTAGAAAATGCAGGGTTTTCTGCTCAAGGTTTTGAAAATGGAGAACTCTTTTTTGCCGCGTTAAAAGAGACGGTGCCTGATTTAGTTTTATTAGATATTATGCTTCCTGGTGAAGATGGCTTAGAAATTTTAAAAAAATTTCGGCAAAAAAGTGCTATTCCAGTCATTATGCTCACTGCAAAAGGAAGCGAAGCAGATAAAGTTCGCGGGTTAAATCTGGGGGCAGATGACTATGTCTCAAAGCCTTTTGGAGTAACCGAGCTTATTGCACGAATGAATGCTGTATTGCGGCGTAGTAGTGTCTTGGATCATTCTGATTTGTCTTACAAAAAGATACGCCTACAAGAACAAAAGCGAAGAGTTTTTGTAGGGAATGAAAGTATTACTTTAACGTTTACAGAATTTGAATTACTTCATTATTTACTCTTAAATGTAGATTTAGTTTTAAGCAGAGAAAAATTAATGAATGCGGTTTGGGGTTACGACTATGAAGGAGAAAGTCGCACAGTAGATATGCACATTAAATCTTTACGGCAAAAATTAAAAGAAGGTGGAGAATATATTAAAACTGTGCGTCACATTGGCTATAAGTTAGGAGAGTGAAGAAAGTGTCCAAGAAAATTTTTCGGGCCATGGGCTCTTTAGTTTTATTTACTGTCCTTTTTTTTGCCTTGTTGTTTGGCCTGATTTTTTCTAATACTTTTGGTAGTAAAATGCAAGACAGTTTAAAATCCTTGCGGGTTTCAATGATTGCTCCTTCTGGTGAAGTTGTTTTTGATAATTTGGCAGATCCTAGTACTTTAGAAAATCATGGGGATCGTCCAGAAGTCGTGGAAGCTATAAAAAAAGGTTCTGGAGAAAGCAAACGATTTTCTGCAACAATATTAGAAACGACCTATTATTATGCGAAGAAAATGGACGACGGTAATATTTTACGCTTATCAGTGACAGCCAACAGTATTCAAACCTTACTTACTACCTTTATTCCTTTAGTTTTAATTTGTTTAGTTGTTGCTTTTTTTATGGCCTATTTCCTTGCGAAAACTTTAACTAAACGAATTACAGAACCTATTAATCACGTAGATTTAGATCATCCAACCCTTGAAGAATATGAGGAACTACTTCCTTTTTTTAAAAAAATAGAAAGCCAAAAATTAGCTCTTAATGATCAATTAATAGAATTAAAACAGCGTACTAGAACCATTACCACGATTACGGAAAATATGAAAGAAGGACTCCTTCTTTTAGATGAAAAAGGAAATATTTTACTTACTAATGACAGTCTTCGTCATATTTTACACATGGAAAATCTCCTTAATGTTCCTTTTATTGAAGTTTATCGAGAACAACATTTTATTGAAAACGTCAAAAAATGTTTAAAAGGAGAAAAATCAGAAATGGTGATTTCATTTCCTCCTGATTTTTATCAAGTGTATTTTAATCCAGTGAAAGAAAACGGACGGTTACAAGGAGCCGTGATTTTATTTATTAACAATACCCAACATTTTCTAGCGGAAACCCAAAGAAAAGAATTTTCTGCCAATGTTTCTCATGAGCTAAAAACTCCTTTGACGACCATTAGTGTGATCAGTGAGATGCTTGGAGAAGGTAGCGTGAAAGAAAAAGACATTCAACCTTTCGCAAAAAAAATTCAAACTCAAACCAAACGCCTTCTTAATATAATTGAAGATATTATTAAACTGGCGGAATTTGACGAAGGAAAAGGTCAACAAGATTTTTCTGTTTTCAACTTAAATAAATTAGTGCAAAAAGTAGTGGATCATTTAAAAGAAAAAAGTGAAAAAAATCAAGTGAAGGTTACACTTGTTGCGGAAAAAGTCATTTATTTAACAGGAAATGAGCAAATGATTGACGAACTTTTGTATAATCTTTTAGACAATGGAATTAAATATAATCAGAAATCAGGAACAGTGACTATTACTTTAAAAGAAACATCCACATCAGTTAAAATTATCGTGAAAGATACAGGAATTGGGATAGAGTCTAAAGATTTTCAGCGGATCTTTGAACGCTTTTATCGCGTAGACAAATCTCATTCTAAAAAAATTGGGGGAACAGGGTTAGGCCTTTCCATTGTGAAACATATTGTCGAGTTTCATCAAGGAAGCATTAAAGTAGAAAGTCAGTCCACAGGTACCACGTTCACTGTTGTTTTACCGAAAAGCTAAAAAATTCCCTTTACTGATAGTGAGTAAAGGGAATTTTTTAGGTTAAGCTTCTAACTTTTTTCTTTTCTCATCTTAGTTTGAGGTATTTTCAAATGAAACCCCTTTATTTATAAAAAGTAAATTAATCCAATAAAATCAAGGTTTTTTCAAAGAAAATACTTGCTCTCTGGAAAAAAATTTAGTACAATGACAAAGGTGCTGCAAAAACAACACCCCCGGTCTGTCATGGATACGAGGGGCTTTGATGTGAGAGGTTGCGACACACCCGGAAGCTTTGCCACGGAAGGGTGAGGCGGAAATTTTCACGGAGCCATGTCTACTTTTAAAATAGGCGAAGGAGGGAAACAAGATGGCAAAACAAAAAATTCGGATTCGGTTGAAAGCTTATGAACACCGTATTTTGGATCAATCTGCAGAAAAGATTGTGGAAACAGCAAAAAGAACTGGAGCTTCCGTTTCAGGTCCAATTCCACTTCCAACTGAACGTTCGCTTTATACAGTGATCAGAGCGACTCATAAATACAAAGATTCTCGCGAACAATTCGAAATGCGGACTCACAAACGTTTGATCGACATTGTGAATCCAACACCAAAAACAGTTGATGCTTTAATGAAGCTTGACTTACCATCTGGTGTAAACATCGAGATCAAACTATAATAAATCTTAAAAAAATGGAGGTGTACTCATGACCAAAGGAATCTTAGGGAAAAAAGTGGGGATGACACAAATCTTTACTGAAGCTGGAGAACTTATTCCTGTAACTGTAGTTGAAGCTACTCCAAACGTTGTTTTACAAGTTAAAACAATGGAAACAGATGGCTACGAAGCAGTACAATTAGGTTTTTCCGATTTACGTGAAGTTTTGTCTAACAAACCTGCGAAAGGTCATGTTGCAAAAGCAAACACGGCTCCTAAGCGCTTCATTAGAGAATTCAAGGATGTTGAGCTAGGAGAATACAGTGTAGGAAATGAAGTTAAGGTAGATGTATTTTCTGCCGGCGACATCGTTGATGTTACAGGTACGACTAAAGGGAAAGGTTTCCAAGGGGTTATTAAACGCCACGGACAATCTCGCGGGCCAATGGCTCACGGTTCTCGTTATCATCGTCGTCCTGGGTCAATGGGTCCAGTTGCACCAAACCGTGTATTTAAAAATAAACACTTGGCTGGAAGAATGGGCGGCAATCGCGTAACGATTCAAAATCTTGAAATCGTTCGGGTTGATCTTGACCGTAACGTTATCTTAATTAAAGGTAATGTGCCAGGAGCTAAAAAATCTTTAGTTACTATTAAATCAGCTGTTAAAGCTAAATAAAAGTTTACAGGAAGGAGGAACTAAGGAATGCCTAATGTAGCATTATTCAAACAAGATGGTACACAAAATGGCGACATTACTTTAAATGACGCAATTTTCGGTATCGAACCTAATGAAAATGTCGTATTCGACGCAATCATCATGCAACGTGCTTCTTTACGTCAAGGAACACATGCGGTTAAAAACCGTTCAGCAGTGTCCGGCGGAGGCCGCAAACCATGGCGTCAAAAAGGAACTGGTCGGGCTCGTCAAGGATCTATTCGCTCCCCACAATGGCGTGGAGGTGGAATCGTCTTTGGACCAACACCACGTTCTTACAGCTACAAACTTCCTAAAAAAGTTCGTCGCTTAGCAATTAAATCTGTTTTATCTCAAAAAGTCTTAGATGAAAAATTTGTGGCTGTTGAAGGATTATCTTTTGACGCACCAAAAACTAAAGACTTCAAAGAAGTTTTAAATGGACTTTCCATTGATTCTAAAGTTTTAGTAGTCCTTGAAGGTGGCAACGACTTTGCTGCTTTATCTGCTAGAAACTTACCAAATGTTTCTGTTGTTGAATCTGACAACGTGAGCGTTTTAGATGTAGTTTCTGCTGATAAATTATTGATTACCAAAGCTGCTCTTACTCAACTAGAGGAGGTGCTAGCCTAATGGAATTATTAGACGTAATCTTACGCCCAGTCATTACTGAGCAATCAATGCTTGTAATGGATGAAAAGAAATATACTTTTGATGTGGCTGTTACTGCCAATAAAACATTAGTCAAACAAGCTGTTGAAAAAGCTTTTGATGTTAAAGTTAAAAGTGTCAACATCATGAACGTTAAACCTAAATTCAAACGCATGGGAAAATATGCTGGATACACTAAAAAACGCCGTAAAGCCATTGTGACTTTAACTGCTGATTCTAAAGATATCCAACTTTTCAATGAAGCTGAATAAGTAGAAATTTCATTACAATAGGAGGGAAAAAGACGTGGCGATTAAAAAGTATAAACCAACCTCAAACGGTCGTCGTAATATGACAGGTTCTGACTTTGCGGAAATCACTTCCCAAACACCAGAAAAATCATTACTTCAACCATTGAGCAAAAACGCCGGCCGTAATAACAACGGACGTATTACTGTTCGTCATCAAGGCGGCGGTCACAAACGTCAATATCGTATGGTTGATTTCAAACGTACGAAAGACGATGTGAAAGCTATCGTTAAAACTATCGAGTACGATCCAAACCGTTCTGCTAATATCGCACTTATCCATTATGTGGATGGGGTTAAATCTTACATTTTAGCACCTAAAGGATTAGAAGTAGGAATGGAAGTATTCTCTGGAGAAAATGCTGATATTAAAGTAGGTAACACTTTACCACTTGCAAATATCCCAGTAGGTACTGTAATTCACAACATCGAACTTAAACCTGGTAAAGGTGGACAATTAATTCGCTCCGCTGGTACTAGCGCTCAAGTATTAGGTAAAGAAGGAAAATATGTCCTTGTTCGTCTAAACTCTGGAGAAGTTCGTATGATCTTAGGCACATGTCGTGCAACTATTGGTTCTGTTGGTAACGAACAACATGAATTAATTAACATTGGTAAAGCTGGACGTAGTCGTTGGATGGGTAAACGCCCAACTGTTCGTGGATCTGTAATGAACCCTAACGATCACCCACACGGTGGTGGTGAAGGTAAAGCTCCAGTCGGACGTAAAGCGCCTATGACTCCATGGGGTAAAGTGGCCATTGGTCTTAAAACCCGTGATACTAAAGCTAAATCTGATAAACTTATTATTCGTCGTCGCAACGAAAAATAATTTCGTATGCATAATTTGAGAGGAGGTTCACCATGGGTCGCAGCTTGAAAAAAGGACCTTTTGCCGATGAGCATTTACTAAATAAAGTAGAAGCTCAAAAGGATGAACAAAAGAAAAAAGTTATCAAAACGTGGTCTCGTCGTTCTACAATCTTTCCTAGCTTTGTAGGCTACACGATCGCCGTTTATGATGGAAGAAAACATGTGCCTGTTTATATCCAAGAAGATATGGTAGGCCATAAATTAGGTGAATTCGCACCAACTAGAACTTACCGCGGACATGCCGCTGACGATAAGAAAACGGCTAAACGCTAGAAACGAGGGGAGGATTTAACATGGCAGAACAAATTACTTCAGCTAGAGCGACTGCTAAAACAGTCCGCACTTCACCTCGTAAGGCACGGATCACTATTGATCTTGTGAGAGGTAAGAGCGTTGCCGAAGCTATTTCAATTTTGAAATTCACACCAAACAAAAATGCTGGCATTATCGAAAAAGTTTTAATGTCTGCAGTGGCTAACGCCGAAAATAATTTTGACTTAGATGTTGAAAACTTAGTAGTTTCAGAAGCTTTTGTCAATGAAGGACCAACAATGAAACGTTTCCGTCCTAGAGCAAAAGGATCTGCATCACCTATTAACAAACGTACAAGTCATATTACAGTAGTAGTATCAGAAAAATAAGGAGGGATAATTAGTGGGTCAAAAAGTAAATCCAATCGGTATGCGTGTTGGAGTTATCCGCGATTGGGATGCCAAATGGTATGCCGAAAAAGACTATGCTGATTTTCTACACGAAGATCTAAGAATCCGTAAATTTATCGCGACTAAGCTAGCTGATGCTGCAGTGTCAACTGTTGAAATCGAACGCGCAGCCAACCGCGTAAACATTTCTATCCACACTGCTAAACCAGGTATGGTCATTGGTAAAGGTGGTTCCGAAGTAGAAAACTTGCGGAAAGAACTTAACAAACTTACAGGTAAAAAAGTTCACATTAACATTGTGGAAATTAAAAAACCTGATTTAGATGCAAAATTAGTCGGTGAAGGTATTGCAAAACAATTGGAAGCACGGGTTGCTTTCCGTCGTGCGCAAAAACAAGCTATTCAACGGACTATGAGAGCTGGAGCTGATGGTATTAAAACATTAGTATCTGGACGTTTAAACGGGGCTGATATTGCCCGCTCTGAAGGTTATTCAGAAGGAACTGTTCCTTTGCATACATTAAGAGCAGATATCGACTACGCTTGGGAAGAAGCCGCTACAACATATGGAAAACTAGGAGTTAAAGTGTGGATTTATCGCGGAGAAATTCTTCCTGAAAAGAAAAACACTGAGAAAGGAGGGAAATAATCGATGTTAGTACCTAAACGTGTAAAACACCGTCGTGAGTTCCGTGGAAAAATGCGGGGTGAAGCTAAAGGTGGTAAAGAAATTGCTTTTGGCGAATACGGTTTACAAGCTGTGGAATCTCATTGGATTACCAACCGTCAAATCGAAGCCGCACGTATTGCCATGACTCGTTATATGAAACGTGGTGGGAAAGTATGGATTAAAATCTTCCCTCATAAATCATATACAAGCAAACCAATCGGGGTTCGGATGGGTTCTGGGAAAGGGGCACCAGAAGGCTGGGTTGCACCAGTTAAACGCGGTAAAATTTTATTTGAAATCGCCGGTGTTCCAGAAGAAGTTGCTAGAGAAGCACTTCGCCTTGCTTCCCACAAATTACCGATCCAAACCAAGATCGTAAAACGTGAAGAAATGGGTGGTGAATCTAATGAAGGTTAAAGAAATCAGAGAATTATCCACTGCCGATATGATTAAAAAAGAACAAGAATATAAAGAAGAATTATTCAACCTTAGATTCCAACTGGCAACTGGTCAGTTAGAGAATACTGCACGGATCAAAGAAGTACGTCAATCCATTGCACGTATTAAAACAGTGTTGAAAGAGCAAGAAGCTAACTAATTGGAAAAGGAGGCCATTATACGCATGTCTGAAAGAAATCAACGGAAAGTTTACCAAGGCCGCGTTGTTTCCGACAAAATGGATAAAACCATCGTTGTTGTTGTTGAAACAAGAAAAACGCACAAAACTTACGGCAAAAGAGTAAAATATTCCAAAAAGTTTGTAGCGCATGATGAAAATAACACAGCAAAAACTGGTGATATCGTAACTATTATGGAAACTCGTCCATTGTCAGCAACTAAACGTTTCCGCTTATTAGAAGTGGTTGAAGAAGCCGTTATCATCTAAATTAAATATCGTAGTCTGAAAGGAGGATACCTTCGTGATCCAAACAGAAAGCCGTTTAAGAGTAGCGGATAACTCAGGCGCTCGTGAAATCCTAACTATCAAAGTTCTTGGTGGTTCTGGTCGTAAAACTGCTAACATTGGCGATGTCATTGTTGCCACTGTGAAACAAGCAACACCAGGTGGGGTTGTCAAAAAAGGCGAAGTTGTTAAAGCCGTTATCGTTCGTACTAAAACAGGCGCTCGTCGTGCTGATGGTTCTTATATCAAATTTGATGAAAATGCTGCCGTCATTATTCGTGACGATAAAAGCCCTAGAGGAACTCGTATTTTCGGACCAGTTGCTCGTGAACTACGGGAAAATAACTTCATGAAAATTATTTCTCTAGCTCCAGAAGTTTTATAATAAAACCCCACACAAAGGAGGTGCGCTTAAAGCATGTTTGTTAAAAAAGGCGATAAAGTCAAAGTCATTTCTGGCAAAGATAAAAATAAAGAAGGCGTTGTATTAGCAGCGTTTCCTAAAAAAGACCGCGTCATCGTTGAAGGTGTCAACATTGTTAAAAAACACCAAAAACCTAACAACGCTGCTCCTCAAGGGGGAATTCTTGAAAAAGAAGCTCCTATCCATGTATCTAACGTAATGTTAATCGATCCTAAATCAGGAGAAGCTACACGCGTTGGTTACAAAATCGTTGAGGGCAAAAAAGTTCGGGTTGCTAAAAAATCCGGCGAAATTTTAGATAAATAAGTCATAGAAAGGAGGACCTTTTGTAATGGTGAACCGCCTAAAAGAAAAATACACACAAGAAATTACCCCATCTCTAGTAGAGAAATTTAACTATACTTCTGTTATGCAAGTACCAAAAGTAGAAAAAATCGTTATCAACATGGGGGTTGGTGATGCTGTTTCAAACGCTAAGAACTTAGACAAAGCCGTTGAAGAATTAGCTTTAATTTCTGGTCAAAAACCTTTAATTACTAAAGCTAAAAAATCTATCGCTGGTTTCCGTTTGAGAGAAGGAATGCCAATTGGAGCTAAAGTTACTTTAAGAGGAGAAAGAATGTTTGAATTCCTTGATAAATTAGTATCTGTTTCTTTACCTCGGGTAAGAGACTTCCATGGTGTTTCTAAAAAAGCATTTGATGGTCGTGGAAACTATACATTAGGGATCAAAGAACAATTGATCTTCCCTGAAGTTGATTATGATCTCGTTGATAAAGTAAGAGGAATGGATATTGTCATTGTAACAACAGCTCAATCCGACGAAGAAGCTCGGGAGTTATTGACACAATTAGGCATGCCATTTGTAAAATAAAAGGGAGGCGAACTACTTGGCTAAAAAATCCATGATTGCTAAAAACAAACGCCCTGCAAAATTCTCAACACAAGAATATACACGTTGCGAACGTTGCGGTCGTCCACATTCAGTTTATCGCAAATTTAGACTTTGCCGTATTTGCTTCCGCGAACTTGCCTACAAAGGACAAATTCCCGGCGTGAAGAAAGCTAGCTGGTAAACAACTAAACTCGCAAAAAGGAGGTAAATTCTCACATGGTCATGACAGATCCAATCGCAGATTTTCTAACTCGGATTCGTAACGCCAACATGGTTAAACATGAATCTTTAGAAGTACCTGCTTCAAAAATCAAAAAAGACATTGCTGAAATCTTAAAACGTGAAGGTTTCATTAAAGATGTTGAATATATCGAAGATGACAAACAAGGTGTGATTCGTGTTTTCTTAAAATACGGTCGCAACGACGAAAGAGTCATCACTAACCTTAAACGGATTTCTAAACCAGGTCTTAGAGTCTACGTTAAATCTAACGAAGTTCCTAAAGTATTAAATGGTTTAGGTATCGCAATTATTTCTACTTCTGAAGGTGTATTAACTGATAAAGAAGCTAGAGAAAAAAATACTGGCGGCGAAGTCCTCGCCTACGTTTGGTAATATTAAAACTTAAAGGAGGTGTCATTAGTGAGCCGTATCGGGAATAAAATCGTTGAACTTCCAGCAGGTGTTTCTGTTGAAGTTAATGGTCAAGAAGTGACTGTTAAAGGTCCTAAAGGAGAATTAACACGTACTTTTTCATCAGACATTAAACTTAATGTTGAAGGAAACATCGTAACATTTACTCGTCCTAACGACGATAAAGAAATGAAAACTATTCATGGTACAACCCGTGCTTTATTCAATAACATGGTTGTAGGTGTCTCTGAAGGTTTCCAAAAAGCTTTGGAACTTATTGGGGTTGGATACCGTGCCCAATTACAAGGCAAAAAACTTGTCTTAAACGTTGGTTACTCTCATCCAGTTGAAATTGACGCACCAGAAGGCATTACAATTGAAGTTCCAGCTAATACACAAGTTGTAATTAAAGGAAGTTCAAAAGAAGCTGTTGGACAATTAGCTGCTAATATTCGTGGCGTTCGTCCTCCAGAACCTTACAAAGGCAAAGGTATTCGCTATGTTGGTGAATATGTACGTCGTAAAGAAGGTAAAACTGGTAAATAATACCAGACATTAAAAATTAAGAGGTGACAACTGTGATTACAAAACCAGATAAAAACAAAACACGTCAAAAAAGACATGCACGTGTTCGTAACAAAATCTCTGGGACTAGTGAGTGCCCACGCTTGAACGTATTCCGTTCTAACACAAACATCTACGCGCAATTAATTGATGACGTAGCGGGTGTGACCTTAGCAAGTGCCTCTAGCTTAGATAAATCTATCTCTGGAACAAAATCCGAACAAGCAGCTGCTGTAGGTAAATTAATTGCTGAACGTGGCTTGGAAAAAGGCGTTAAAGAAGTCGTCTTTGACCGGGGCGGATACTTGTACCATGGCCGTGTTGCTGCATTAGCTGCTGCTGCTCGGGAAAACGGATTAGACTTTTAAGAAAAGGAGGAATACCATTCATGGCTTATATCGAACCAAAACATTTAGAATTAGAAGATCGCGTCGTAGCTATCAACCGTGTTACTAAAGTCGTTAAAGGTGGACGTCGTTTACGTTTTGCAGCTTTAGTTGTTGTAGGAGATAGAAACGGTCATGTAGGTTTCGGTACTGGGAAAGCACAAGAAGTTCCGGAAGCTATCAGAAAAGCAATTGAAGATGCTAAGAAAAATCTTGTGGAAGTCCCTATGGTAGGTTCAACAGTTCCTCACGAAACCATTGGTGTTTTTGGTGGCGGACGGATTTTAATTAAACCTGCTGTTGCCGGTTCTGGAGTTGCTGCTGGTGGTCCAGTTCGTGCGATTATGGAACTTGCTGGAGTTGCTGATGTTACAAGTAAATCTTTAGGATCAAACACTCCAATCAACGTTGTTCGCGCAACTATTGATGGTTTAACACAACTAAAAAGAGCAGAAGAAGTTGCCCAATTACGTGGCAAATCTGTTGCTGATTTAATCGGATAAGGAGGAGTCAATAATGGCTGAATTAAAAATTACTTTAAAACGCAGTATTATTGGACGTCCCCTAAACCAAAAAGAAACTGTTAAAGCACTAGGACTTAAAAAAATTAACTCCAGTGTTGTTAAAACTGACAGTGACGTTATTAAAGGGATGGTCCGCACTGTAGCACATTTAGTGGACGTAGAAGAAGTATAATATATCTCACTTAAGTTAAGGAGGTGCCAAACTAATGAAACTTCATGAAATGAAAGTACCAGAAGGCTCTCGGCAAGTACGTAACCGTGTAGGTCGTGGAACTTCTTCTGGCAACGGTAAAACAAGTGGCCGAGGACAAAAAGGGCAAAAAGCTCGTTCCGGTGGCGGTGTTCGTTTAGGTTTTGAAGGTGGACAAACACCATTGTTCCGTCGCCTACCAAAACGTGGATTTACTAATGTAAATCGTAAAGAATATGCTATTGTTAACTTCGACATTTTGAATCGCTTTGAAGATGGAGCAGAAGTTACGCCAACTGCTTTGGTTGAAGCTGGTTACATCAAAGATGAAAAAGCTGGAATCAAAGTGTTAGCTAACGGCGAACTTGAAAGAAAATTAACTGTTAAAGCAGCTAAATTCTCTAAAGCAGCTCAAGAAGCGATTGAAGCTCGTGGTGGATCAATCGAGGTGATCTAATGTTCAAACTTTTAAAAGACGCTTTTAAAGTCAAAGACATTCGATCTAAAATTTTATTTACAGTGGGTGTGTTATTTGTCTTCCGTCTTGGAAGTCAAATCACTGTCCCTGGAATAAATGCAAGTGCCTTAAATGAACTAGCAGAGTTACCATTTTTTAATATGTTAAATATGGTTTCCGGTTCAGCCTTGCAACAATTTTCTGTTTTCTCCATGGGAGTTTCTCCTTACATTACAGCTTCAATCGTTATCCAACTTTTACAAATGGATATTGTTCCGAAGTTTGTAGAGTGGGGCAAACAAGGGGAAGTTGGTCGTAAAAAATTAAATCAAGCTACTCGTTGGTTGACACTGGTCTTAGGATTCGTGCAATCAGTGGGATTAACAGCTGGATTTAATGCTTTAGGATCAAATTTCAATTTAGTAGAAGATCAAACAGTGACCAGCTATGTGCTCATTGGGTTGATTTTAACTGCTGGAACCATGTTTGTAACTTGGATGGGTGAACAAATTACTGAAAAAGGTTTAGGTAATGGCGTTTCTCTTATTATCTTTGCAGGAATTATTTCCCGCTTGCCTTATTCTTTAGTTGAATTATATGAAGATATGTTTGTGAACGTGAGTGATAGTGAAATTGTGCCAAACATTATTTTTGCTGTTCTTTTAGTCATCGCTGTATTACTAATTGTGACTGTAACAACGTTTGTCCAACAAGCAGAACGGAAAATTCCAATTCAGTATACGAAACGCTCTTCTGGAGCGCCAAGTAGTAGTTATCTTCCATTAAAAGTTAACGCTGCAGGAGTTATTCCAGTTATTTTTGCTAGTTCATTTATCTCCACTCCAAATGCCATCTTACAATTTTTCAACACTTCTTATAGTGGAGAAACTTGGTACGACACTTTAAGTGCTATTTTCAGTTATTCAACAGTCCCTGGGGCAATTGTTTATACTGTGTTAATTGTCGCTTTCACTTTCTTTTATGCTTTTGTTCAAGTTAACCCTGAGAAATTAGCGGAAAACTTAGCAAAACAAGGAAGTTACATTCCAAGTGTGCGTCCTGGTAAAGGAACAGAAGATTATGTTTCTAAATTATTAATGCGCTTATCTACTGTAGGATCCATCTTTTTAGGTGCCATTGCTGTTATTCCAATTATTGCCCAAATGCTCTTTAACTTACCTTCATCCATTGGACTTGGAGGAACAAGTTTATTAATTGTCATTGGGGTAGCATTAGAAACAGCAAAACAGTTAGAAGGTTTATTATTAAAACGCCAATATACTGGCTTTATTAATTAAGTTTGAATTCGTGTTGGAGTTTTCTCCAACACCATTCTCACATTAGGAGGGTGACCTATGAACCTCATTTTAATGGGGCTACCTGGTGCAGGTAAGGGAACACAAGCCGAAAAAATTATTGATCAATACCACATTCCGCACATCTCAACTGGGGATATGTTTAGAGCCGCTATTTCAAAAGGAACTGAACTAGGTCTTAAAGCTAAAGCTTTTATGGATCAAGGAGAATTAGTTCCAGATGAAATCACCAACGGTATCGTGAAAGAACGTCTTGCCCAAGGAGATACTCAGGATGGCTTTTTATTAGATGGATTTCCTAGAACTTTAGAACAAGCACAAGCTTTAGATGAAATTTTAGGTCAACTTAATAAAAAACTAGATGCAGTAATTGATATTAAAGTGGAACCGGATGTTTTGATTGACCGTCTTTCAGGTCGTTTCATTTGTAAAAAATGTGGCGCTACCTATCATAAGACGTTTAATCCCCCTAAAGTAGAAGGAACTTGCGATCGCTGTGGTGGTCATGAGTTTTATCAACGGGAAGACGACAAACCGGAAACAGTTAAAAATCGGCTTACAGTTAACATTAAAAATTCTGAACCTATTTTAGCTTATTACAAAGAGCAAGGTTTAGTTCAAGAAGTTAACGGTGATCGAGACATTGAAGAAGTATTCGTCGATGTCAAAAAAATCATTGAAGCTTAGATTTCGTAGCTAGGGTTAAACCCCTTGTCAATTACCCCTTCGTTGTGGTAAAATATACCAGTCTGACTTTAAGAGTCATCTTAATTAAGATCTGTCAATCGTTTCAGGTGAGAGCAAGGGCTTTCGCCGTTTTATCGTGTTAAAGGCAAACAACTCAAGGAGGTACTAAGCGTGGCAAAAGATGATATGATCGAAATCGAAGGAACTGTCGTGGAAACTTTGCCGAATGCAATGTTTAAGGTGGAATTAGCAAACGGCCACGTGGTCTTAGCTCATGTGTCTGGTAAAATTAGAATGCATTATATTCGTATCTTACCAGGAGATAAGGTTACAGTGGAATTATCTCCCTACGATCTTTCCCGTGGTCGCATCACCTATCGCTTTAAATAATTGTACTCCGTAAATCTTTAGGAGGTAACTATCAAATGAAAGTAAGACCAAGTGTCAAACCAATGTGTGAACATTGTAAAGTGATTCGCCGTAAGGGTAGAGTCATGGTAATTTGCCCAGCAAATCCAAAACATAAACAACGTCAAGGTTAATAGGAGGTGTAGTCCAAATGGCTCGTATTGCAGGAGTAGATATTCCTCGTGATAAACGCGTAGTAGTTTCCTTAACATACATCTATGGAATCGGAGACACTACTGCTAAACAAATCCTGAAAAATGCAGGAGTTTCAGAAGATATTCGGGTAAGAGATCTTACCAACGATCAAACAGATGCTATTCGTGTTGAAGTTGACAAATTAAAAGTTGAAGGGGATCTTCGTCGTGAAGTGAACTTAAACATCAAACGTTTAATGGAAATTAACTCATATCGTGGTATCCGTCACCGCCGGGGATTACCTGTTCGGGGACAAAATACTAAAAATAACGCTCGCACTCGTAAGGGTCCAGCGCGCGCTATTGCTGGTAAGAAAAAATAATCAGTGAAGGAGGTTAGTCATTCATGGCACAAAAGAAAGTTAGTCGCAAACGCCGGGTGAAAAAAAATATTGAAATGGGAATCGCTCATATTCATTCCACTTTCAACAATACCATCGTCATGATCACTGACGCCCATGGAAATGCGTTGTCTTGGTCATCTGCAGGGGCATTAGGTTTCAAAGGTAGTAAAAAATCTACTCCATTTGCTGCACAAATGGCAGCAGAAACTGCTTGCAAAACTGCAATGGAACATGGTTTGAAAACTGTTGAAGTAACTGTAAAAGGACCTGGTGCTGGTCGGGAAGCTGCCATTCGTTCATTACAAGCAGCAGGACTTGAAGTAACCGCTATTCGCGACGTTACCCCAGTTCCTCATAACGGATGCCGCCCTCCAAAACGCCGTCGTGTTTAATGTGCGCTCCCTTTTGACAAATCATGAAACGTCATTGAACAAGACATTGTTCGTTTTGAAAGGGGTATAGGATAAGAATGATCGAATTTGAAAAACCAAGAATCACTAAAATCGATGACGAAAAAGATTATGGCAAGTTCGTAGTTGAACCTTTAGAAAGAGGATACGGAACCACTTTAGGAAATTCCTTACGTCGGATTCTTTTATCTTCCTTACCAGGTGCAGCTATAACTAATCTACAAATCGATGGCGTCTTGCATGAATTTTCTACCATTAAAGGTGTTAGAGAAGACGTGACTCAAATTGTCTTAAACATCAAAGGTTTAGCTTTGAAACTCTATGCCCAAGAAGAAAAAACCTTAGAAATCGACATTACAGGACCAGCAGTTGTTACTGCCGGAGATATTATTGTAGATTCTGACGTGGAAATCTTAAATAAAGATTTATATATTTGTTCCGTTGCTGAAGGAACAAACTTCCATGCTCGTTTAACAGTAAAACCTGGTCGTGGTTATGTTCAAGCAGACGAAAATAAAAGAGAAGATATGCCAATTGGTGTTCTTCCCATCGATTCTATCTACACCCCAGTTCGCCGTGTTAACTATCAAGTAGAACGTGCTCGTATTGGGCATCGGGATGATTTTGATAAATTAACTATGGAAGTCTGGACTGACGGTTCTATTATTCCCCAAGAAGCATTAAGTTTAGCCGCTAAGATTTTGACTGAACATTTAGATATCTTTGTTAACTTAACAGATGAAGCTAAAAATGCTGAAATTATGGTGGAAAAAGAAGAAACACAAAAAGAAAAAATGTTGGAAATGACCATCGAAGAGTTGGATCTTTCCGTTCGTTCTTACAATTGTTTGAAACGTGCTGGGATTAATACAGTTCAAGAATTAACTAACAAATCAGAACCAGAAATGATTAAAGTTAGAAATCTTGGTCGGAAGTCCTTAGAAGAAGTTAAGGCTAAACTTCATGATCTTGGCCTTGGCTTACGTAAAGACGATTAACATCTACAAAGGAGGTACGTACAAGTGGGTTACCGTAAACTAGGACGCACATCTAGCCAACGTAAGGCGATGTTGCGCGACTTAACAACAGACCTTATCATCAACGAACGCATCGTTACAACTGAAGCTCGTGCTAAAGAAGTGCGTTCAACAGCAGAAAAAATGATTACTTTAGGCAAACGTGGCGATTTACACGCTAGACGTCAAGCAGCTGCTTTCATTAGAAATGAAGTAGCAGATGTTAGAGAAGAAGATGAAAAAGTTGTTATTGAAACAGCTCTACAAAAACTTTTCAACGACATTGCAGCTCGTTATAGCGAACGTCAAGGTGGATACACTCGTATCTTAAAGATGGAACCACGTCGGGGCGACGCTGCTCCAATGGTCATCTTAGAACTTGTCAAATAATTTTTTTGCATCACTTTTATGATGATTCTTATTGAGTGTTATGATGATGGAGAAATCCAAGTCTAGCTCTGCTTGCTTCCTGAGTTTGTGCCCAGGAAGCTAGCGCTCATCATAAGGTGTTTTTTTTATCTAAAAAGGTGTCTTGACAGATAATACATAGAATAAAAAATTGAAAATTATCGTTATTTTTGGTAGTCTTAAGAAATGAGAGTTGGTGAAAATTTTGGATGAAGTAATCTCTTTAAAAGATATTGTATTTCGTTATCAAGAAGATGAAGAACCTGCTTTAAAAGGGGTCTCTTTAAATATAAAACAGGGAGATTGGTGTGCAATTATTGGACCTAATGGCAGTGGTAAATCTACTTTAGCCAAAACCATTAATGGGTTAATTTTACCCCAATCAGGAACAGTAGAAGTGTGTCACTTAGCTATGACAGAAGAAAATTTATGGGACATTCGTAAAAATGTAGGGATGGTTTTCCAAAATCCTGACAATCAATTTGTTGGGGCTACTGTAGAAGACGACGTGGCTTTTGGTTTAGAAAATCAAGGAATTCCCCGAGAAGAAATGCTAACGCGAGTGAATGAAGCACTGCATTTAGTTCGCATGGATGATTTTAAAACCAGAGAACCTGCTCGACTTTCTGGAGGACAAAAACAACGGGTAGCGATTGCTGGAGTGGTTGCTTTACGGCCAAAAATTATTATTTTAGACGAAGCGACGAGTATGTTAGATCCAGAAGGACGTAAAGAAGTCATTGAAACCATTCGCAAAGTAAAAGAAAAAGAAAACTTAACGGTGATTTCCATTACCCATGATATTGACGAAGCGGCTTTGGCCAACAAAATTTTTGTCATGGGCCAAGGAAAAATGAATTTATCTGGGACCCCAGAAGAAATTTTTTCTTACGGAGAAAATTTAATTGAAATGGGCTTAGATTTACCTTTTCCCGAAAAATTAAAAGCTGCCCTTAAGAAAAAAGGCCTGGAAGTTCCTCCTGGTTATTTAACAGAAGAAAGGATGTTGGACTGGTTATGGACATCACTTTTGAAAAAGTAGATTTTACGTATCAACCAGGAACTCCCTTTGAAGAAAGGGCCTTGTTTGATTTAAATTTACACATTAAAGACGGTTCTTATACAGCTATTATTGGGCATACAGGAAGTGGCAAGTCTACCTTGTTGCAACATTTAAATGCTTTAGTGAAGCCTACAAAAGGCACTGTGACCATTGGAGAGCGAGTTATTACTCCTGAAACGGATAATAAAAATTTAAAACCAGTGCGAAAAAAAGTGGGCATTGTTTTTCAATTTCCAGAAAGCCAACTTTTTGAAGAAACAGTAGGATTAGATATTGCCTTTGGTCCGAGAAACTTTGGAGCAAGTAAAGAAGAAGGTTTGAAACTAGCCAAAGAAATGTTAGAGTTAGTGGGCCTTGATGAAAGTTTTCTAGAACGTTCTCCTTTTGAGCTTTCAGGAGGGCAAATGAGACGTGTGGCCATTGCTGGGGTTTTAGCCATGGAACCAGAAGTTTTAGTTTTAGATGAGCCTACAGCTGGACTTGATCCTGCAGGACGTAAAGAAATGATGGAAATGTTTTGGGATTTACATGTGAAAAAGAAAATGACCTTGGTGTTAGTCACTCATTTAATGGACGATGTGGCTGATTACGCTGATGAGGCATTTATTTTAGAAAAAGGTCATTTGGTCAAACATGGAACGCCTAAAGAAGTTTTTCAAGATATTCCTTGGTTAGAGGAAAAACAATTAGGGGTCCCTCAAGCCACAGAATTTGCTAAAAAATTACAAGAAAAAGGGTTGCCTTTAAGAGAGTTACCTCTTACAGCGGATCAGTTAGCTGATGAACTGGAAGCCTTGTTAGAAAAAGGTGACCAAAAATGATGAATAAATTATTATTGGGTCGCTATATTCCTGGAAATTCCCTTATTCACCAGCTTGACCCTAGAGCTAAGTTATTAGGCAGTTTTTATTTTATTATTATTATTTTCTTTGCGAATAATTGGCAGACTTATTTACTCATGTTTTTATTTACTTTAGGGGCGATTTTACTGTCTGAAATTCCCTTGAGTTTCTTTTTACGAGGAGTGAAGCCATTAATTTGGCTCATTATTTTTACTACGGCCTTGCAAGTTTTATTTACTCAAGGAGGTCAGTTGTATTTTTCCTGGTGGATTTTTTCCATTAGTGAATATGGTTTAATTAACGGTGCGTTTATTTTTTGCCGGTTTGTGTTAATTATTTGTATGTCGACTCTCTTAACTTTAACTACCGCACCTTTAGATTTAGCAGATGCTATTGAATTTTTATTGCGTCCTTTAGGTTATTTGAAATTTCCCGTGCACACAGTTTCTTTAATGTTATCCATTGCCTTACGTTTTGTCCCCACTTTAATGGACGAAACGGAAAAAATTATGAATGCGCAACGGGCTCGAGGCGTCGATTTTGGAGCGGGAAATATTTTTGATAAAATGAAAGCTATTGTTCCTCTTTTAATTCCTTTGTTTGTGTCTAGTTTTAATCGGGCAGAACAATTAGCCAATGCTATGGAAGCAAGAGGCTACCAAGGAGGAGAAGGTCGGAGTAAGTATCGTCTTTTACATTGGAAAATGCGAGATACTATTACGATTGTAGCTTTTGTTCTATTGACTGTTTTATTAATCTTACTTAGAAATTAAATTAAAAGGTTGAGGCAACTGCCTCAACCTTTTTAAATGAAAGGAATTATCTTATGCCGCGTTATAAAGGAATTATTGCTTATGATGGAACGAATTTTAATGGCTTTCAAATTCAACCAAAAGGGCGAACAGTGGAAGAAGAATTAAATAAAACCCTAGAAAAAATTAATCATCATCAAAAAGTAGTCGTTTATGGCTCTGGAAGAACTGATAGTCATGTCCACGCCTTAGGTCAAGTGATTCATTTTGATTTACCTGATACGTGGGTTTTAGAAAAATTGCGCTACGCTTTAGATACCCAATCTCCTGATGATATTGCTTGTTTAAAGATTGAAGAAGTGGATGAAAATTTTCACGCGAGATATTGTGTCACAGGAAAAACCTATGAATTTCGCATTGACTTAGCTAAAGCTAGAAGCCCTTTTAAACGTCATTACGCTAGTTTTTTCCCTTACCCTATTGATATAACTCGCATTGAAGAAGCACTACCACAACTTTTGGGAACCCATGATTTCACTGGTTTTTGTGCTAGTGGTTCTTCTGTAGAGGATAAAGTGCGCACCATTACTGAAGCGAAAGTAGAATACTTGAAACAGCAAGAAGAATTATTATTTACTTTTTCCGGAGACGGTTTTTTATATAAAATGGTGCGGATTATGGTAGGAACCTTGTTGAAAATTGGTAATAATCGCATGGACATTAAGCAAATTGAAAAAGTACTCACAACGAAAAATCGCAATTTAGCAGGTCCCACGGCGCACCCAGAAGGTTTGTATTTAAAAGAAGTACGCTATAAATAAAAAATGTAGGTCTCTAAATTAGAGGCCTACATTTTTTTCAATGACAATTAAAATAGGAGGTTCGTGAATTTGATTCATGAAGCTGTATTGAATGACGGAAAATTCTTTTTGAGGAAGTTTTTTACAAAATTCAAGAACCGCTTCTTTTTCTTCTTGACCTCCAGGATGTCCGTAATATAAAACAAGCACGATTCTTCCACTCTTTTTTAATTTTTCCAAAAGAATAGTTAAACTTTTTAAAGTAGTGTCCCTTTTGGTAATAATTCTTTTGTCGCCACTAGGAAGATAACCTAAATTAAAAATAGCTCCGGCAATTTCTTCAGGAAGGTCTTCTAGCTGATCGTGACTTTTTAAAAGCAAGTGACATTGAGAAAGCTCTCCTGCTGTTGTTAAGCGTTTTTTGGTATTTTCTAAGGCTTTTTCTTGAATGTCATAGGCAAAAACCTGACCGTTATTTCCAACAAGTTGGGCTAAAAATAAAGTATCGTGGCCGTTTCCCATAGTAGCGTCAACGACAGTGTCTTTAGGTTGAATGACTTCTTGTAAAAGTTCATGGCCAAAGTTCAAGGCATTTTTTACCATATAAATTCTTCTTTCCGCACATCTTTTGCTCCTTGAAAGGTATTGCGCTTTTTCATTTCTCCATCAATGGCGTTTAATACTTCCCATTTATTTAAAGACCAAGTGGGACCAATGAGACTTTCTCTTGGAGCGTCCCCTGTAAGTCGGTGAATGACAATGTCTTGGGGAATCATTTCCAATTGATCACAAATTAAACTGACATAATCGTGAAAAGAGAGAAATTTTAGCCGACCTTCTCGGTAATCTCTCACCATGCGTGTTTTTTTCATTAAATGTAACAGGTGCAACTTAATTCCTTGAATATCAGAATCCATAATAGTTCGGCGCACATTTTCCCGCATCATAGGAATAGTTTCTCCGGGCAGCCCGTTAATTAAATGGACACAGACACGAATATTTTTTTGGCGTAATTTTTCCACGGCTTTTAAATAAGTGTCATAATCATGAGCGCGATTAATAGCATCGCTAGTTTGGTCAAAAGTAGTTTGCAATCCTAATTCCACCCACAAATAAAGGCGTTCATTTAATTCAGCTAAATACTCAATGGTTTCATCAGGAAGGCAATCAGGGCGCGTACCAATGCTTAAACCAACGACTCCTGGTAAATTTACCACTTGCTCATATCTTTGGCGTAAAACTTCCACAGGAGCGTGAGTATTGGTGAAATTTTGAAAGTAAACAATATATTTTTTAGTATCCGACCATTTGTGGTGCATAAAAGAAACTTCTTTTTGAAATTGTTCCTGTAAAGGAGCAGTGGGGGCAATAATCATATCCCCAGAACCAGAGACGGAGCAAAAAGTACAACCACCTTTGGCTGCAGTACCGTCTCTATTTGGACAATCAAAGCCACCGTCAATGGGGACTTTGAAGGTTTTTTCTCCAAAAACTTCTCGCAGTTCATAATTCCAAGTGTGATAACGTTTATTCTCGTTATCTGTATATAAAAAACTCATTTTTTTCGACCTCTTTTCAGTGGATCTTTAAAGCGTTCAATAAAAGCATATTTTTGGTAATAAGGGTAGGTGGCCAAAAGCCAAGTAGCTCCTAAAAGCCAACCACCTAAAATGTCACTTACATAATGAACTCCTAGATAAATTCGAGAGAGTCCAATGAGAATTAAACAAAGTACCCCGAGTCCTTGGAGCAAATAGCGTAAATTTTTATTTTTCATTTGAAACAATAAAAAAATAATCGTTCCGAAAAAAAGCATGGAGCTCATGGCGTGTCCTGAAGGAAAACTAAATGAATTTTCCGTGACTAAATGTTCTAAAGAAGGACGTTGTCGACTGTAAACTAATTTCATTAAGTAATTTAGCACTCCTCCAGCTAAAATCATATTTAAAAAAAGCCATAAAGCAGCTATTTTTTCCTTTTGGCTAAGGAGTAAAAGAAGGACAGCTCCTGTTAAAATACTAATTGGAACAGGGTTAGCAAACTGAGTGATCCATTTGAAAAAAGTAGTGGCTCCATTTGGTAAATCTCCTCTAATAAAGTTTTGTAAAGGAGCATCGAAAAAAAGCCAAGTGGGATAAAATTTAACCACATAACCTAAAAAGACAAAAATTAAAGCTAGAGTGGAAGCTAGGGAAAAATATTTTTGTTTTGTTTTATCCATAATATTTCCTTTCTTTGACAGACTATTAAAAAAAAATGTCCGTTTATTCTAGGAGGTTTCTGAGCTATTATAGCAAAAATATCCAGTCATAGGAAAGTTTCTCTCTGTTCATTAGAAAAAATAAAAAAGCATGAGAAAAGTGTCAGCGAAACTTTTCTCATGCTTTTAATTAGTCAGTGGTCACAGTTGAACTAGCTGTACTTTCAGTGACGCTTTCTATAGTACTTTTTTCAGAAGTATCCTCAGTGACGCTATTCATATGATCCATTCCATCCATATTTTCCATTTCCTCTGGCATTTCGTCAGTGCCTTCTTCATCATTGGCTTCTTCCCAGTCATTATAGTTACTTAAAGAAATATTTCCTAAAGTTGTTTTTAAATCCCAAGTGTAAGTGGCATTTTTTTCACCATAAGAAGACTTGCCAAAAATATCGCCATTTCCTGTTTCAACAGATCCTTTAATGTAAGTATCTGTTGGATAACTATCAAAGCCACCAGAAATATCTCCTCGTTCTAGATTAGCAGAAATATTGCCTTTTAAAGGAAGAGAGAGGGTTAAAGAAACACTGTCTCCTGAAAGATCTACATCACCACTAGATTCTCCCAGATAAACATTTCCTTTATTGCTTTTAATAGTCGTTTTTGGACAAGTTACATTGTGATAAGAAAAATCAAGAGAGTTAGCTTCAACAGTGGTCTCATTAACTTTTGTATCATGAATGTAAATAGAGGCCTCACTAGCAGTAGAGTGAATATTTTCAACGGCGGAGTTGTTTAAAGAAAAACGTGCTTTTTTATTTTCAGTGGTAATTTTTTTAGCCACTAGATTAGAAAGTTCAATATTACTGCTACTTTTGGAAGAGAGAGTTAACTCATCTAAAGAAAGATCATAAATATTTCCTGAGGTGGTATTTAAAATTAAATGTTTCACTGAAGTAGGAATTTGAATGTAAATGTGTTGTCCGCCCACTAAAGTATCATCTAAAATATCTCCTGTGATACTGTCTTTTTCTTTTGTTTTGTCCTCAATGGAAATTAAATTACCACCAGTAACTTTTCCACTGTCAATGGTCAGTTTTCTGTTATCTAGATTCACATATTGACTACGGACAGTCACGTCATCACTATCTCCTGTAGTTAGTTGATAGTAAATATTAGAAGAAATATCTAAAGTTAAAGTACCATCTGATACGGGAAAATTTTTCTTTTCTTCTGTTATCACTGCCTCTTTAGCATCACTAAAAGTTAAAAGGGCTGTAAAACCGCCAATAATAATACATAAAAAGCCAATGACTGTAAAAACAATAGTTGATTTTTTCATTAGCGGCCTCCTTTAAAAATACGACGGTTAAAGGCCCAATAATTTTTATTTCCTCTAAGAGCAAGAGAGGTTAAGCTTCGTCCAATAGCTAAACCTAAAAGACCTACACCAAAACAGACAAAAGTTAAGGCTAATTGGAAAATTCCTGCTGAAATAGGTAAGGTTAAGAATAAATAAACCCCTAATAGTGGTGCGGATAACAGTAAAATCACTAGAATCCAAGCCGCTAAAAAGGCAAAGAATAATCCAATAATCACCCAAATCATCACAAAGAAATTAAATAAAATTAATACTAATTTTATCAGAGTGTTAGAGGATTTTTCTTGAGGTTGAGCATAAGGTTCTTCAGGAGATTCTGTAAAATATTCTTCATCTGAATGAGTCGTATAATCTTTGTTAAAGCGTGGTCCGTGGTATTCTTTTTTCTGGGGCTTAATTTCTTCCCAGCCTTTTTTATAAATATTTTTTTCAGCAAAGGGAATGTCATATTTTTTTAAAATTTCACTGGCAACATCTTTAGGTTTCCCAAGATTTTTAGCAATCATTTCTTCTTCTTGGCCAGCAGCAATGCCTTCTTGAAAAACTTCTTTATAAGTGGCTAAAATTTCTTCTTTTTTATCAATGGGTAACACTTTCAAATAAATCCCCAATTCAGTGAGAAAATATTCTTCATTCATAACTCCACGCTCCTTTTTTTAAAACAATTAAGGGAAACTTTTTCTTCACCTTAACTATAAGGAGAAATCAGAAGAATTACAATAACTTCAAGGGAAAATCAGTCTAAGGTAAAGAGGGGTCTCAGACTTTGGACTGAGGAACAAAAAACCGAACAAAAGCTAAATGTTACACAGTTGTAACGTGAGGACGTTTTTTAACAAAACGTACTTTTCGGGAAGAATACATAAATATAAAGAAAAAATATGATTAAATATAACAAAATAATTTCTAATGTTACACAGACCTTAAATCTGTTCTGTTCCCCTTAAAGATTCTTTAAGAAAGTCTTAAATCACGTTATAATTATAAAGAAATCATTAATTATAATGTAAAGGAAGACGCCCATGTTAAACACAATTTCTCATAAAGGAATAAATAAAAAAAATACACCCATGAAAAAATTTACGAAAGGAATGGCACTGACTTCCTCCACGCTTGTTTTAGCAGGAGTAATGATGCCTTTATTCACCACTCAAGAAGTTTCAGCAGATGGTATCTACAAAGCTTCTAATGTTAATAAAGAAGCTTTTTTAAGTATGGTAGCCGGTTATGCGAAAAATTGTGCGGCAAATAATGACTTATACGCTTCAGTTATGATCGCTCAAGCCATTTTAGAAAGCGGCTGGGGAACGAGTCAATTATCTACTTCACCAAATTATAATTTGTTTGGTATTAAAGGTTCTTACCAAGGACAAAGTGTCACTATTCCTACTGCTGAATATATTAATGGAAAATGGACGACTTTAAATGAACCTTTTAAAAAATATCCTAGTTATTATGAAAGTTTCCAAGACAATGCGAATGTATTGCGTAACACTGTTTTTGCTGGGGGAACTTCTTATTATGCCGGAGCATTTAAAAGCAATACTAACTCCTACAAAGATGCTACAGCTTACTTAACTGGACGTTACGCGACTGATCCTAGTTATGGACAAAAATTAAATAATTTAATTTCCAGCTATAATTTAACGCAATATGATACACCAGCCAATGGTAATGGCGGAAATGTTTCTACTCCTTCCAATCCTTCTAACCCTTCAGCTACTGGGATGATTTATTATACAGTTAAACCAGGAGACGGCTTATGGCGTATTGCTCAAAATAATCACACGACTGTTTCTCAATTAAAAAGTTGGAATAAATTATCCAGTGACTGGATTTATCCAAATCAAGTGCTAATTGTTGGTGTCTACACTAATTCTGGTTCCGACAATTCTAGCTCTAATAATTCTAGTTCTTCTGACTCTTCTTCCAATAGTTCAGCTGGTTCTTCTACAGGATCAACAGGTGGGACAACTTACACTGTTCAATCAGGAGATTCTTTATGGAAAATTTCTAATAGCTATGGCACAACAGTAGAACAAATTAAATCTTGGAATGGCTTAACAACGGATATGATTCATCCAGGGGATGTCTTAATTGTTAGTGGAGGCAGTGCAGGCACTGTTACAGAAACTCCTGCTCCAAGTAATCCAGGAAATTCTAATTCTTCAAACAATTCCTCTAATTCTAGTTCAAGTAACACTTACACTGTAAAAGCAGGAGACGGCTTATGGCGCATTGCTCAAAATAATGGCTTAACAGTGGATCAATTAAAAGCAATGAACAATTTAACAACGGATATGATTCACCCAGGAGATGTGTTAATTGTCAGTGGTTCTGGAGCAGGTTCAAGTTCTTCAAGTAATGCCGCTACTGGTTCTAGTTACACTGTGCAAAAAGGTGACACACTTTGGGGAATTTCTCAAAAAAATGGTTTGAGCGTGTCTCAATTGAAATCTATGAATAACTTAACCAGTGATACTATTTATCTTGGTCAAGTGTTAAATGTTGGCTAAAAATTTAAATGGGACCAACTTTTATTGAGCGTTAAGAGGCTGGGCCAAAAGTGTTACTTTTGGATTAACCTTTGTTAAAATTTAAGGGAATAGGACATCATGGTGTCCCATTCCCTTTTTTGTATTTTTTAAATTAATTTGTCGGTTGCTCTTTATTAAGGGCTTTCTTTTTTTGGATTTTTCTACCTGTGATATGCTTAAGAAAAAGGAGGAATTTCCATGAATGAGACTTATAAGAGAATTTTAGTTGCTTTAGATGGTTCAAAAATGGCTGAAAAAGCGTTTAATGAAGCAGTAAAAATTGCGCAAAAAAATGATGGTAGTTTAACTTTAATTTCTATTGTAAACGATGCAGAACTTTCTACTAGTGCCTTTTCTTTTTCTAAATTATTTGCCCAAGAAAAAGAACGAGCAGAAACGGAAATGTTAAAAAAAATTCAAGCCGCTACAGAAGCTGGAGTTGTTAAAGTGGAACCTTTTGTAGAAGTAGGCAACCCAAAGCAAATTATTGTAAAATATGCTACAGATAATGTGGTAGATCTTTTAGTCATAGGTGCCACAGGAAAAGGCGCCATTACCCAATCTTTAGTGGGCTCGACCACCTCTTATGTGGTCAATCATGCTCCTTGCGCTGTTTTAGTTATTAGATAAGGGTTTTGTAGAGACTGTAGACAAGGTCAATCTTGACTGAGGTCTACAGTTTTTTTCTTAAAAAAATTCCGTCATTAGAAGAAGTTGAGTTGAAAAAATTTTTTTCAAGGAAAAATTAATTTTACGAAGACCTGTCATTTTTTAGTTAAAAAATGAGGGCTTTCAGTAGTGAGTTAGAAAGAAAAAATTTATAATGAGTAAGATAAAGAATAAAAAAGGAGTGAATAGTCGGAAATGGAAAAAAAGAAAAACAACGGCATGATGGCGGTGTTTGCTGCCTTAGGGGCAAATATTTTAGTAGCCATTAGTAAATTTATAGGTTATTTGTTAAGTGGTAGTGCAGCAATGTTAAATGAATCCATTCACAGTGTGGTAGATTGCAGCAATCAAGCACTTTTATTAGTGGGAGACAAACGGGCCAATCTTGGACAAAGTCAGTTACACCAATTTGGTGAAGGACGGGCGAAGTATTTTTTTAGTACTATTGTAGCCACTATGCTCTTTTTTGGTGGTGGCGCTCTTGGGGTAATGGAAGCTATGGAAAAGCTTTTTCATCCAGCTCATGAAGTGAACAATCAATGGTTAGTCATTATTATTTTACTATTTGGCTTAGTGGTAGAAGGAAGCTCATTACGCATTGCTCTTAAAGAAATTCACCATTTGAATACGGAAAAATTACCTTTATTCAAATTTTTACGAGAAAGTCGTCATAGTGAAATTTTGATTATTTTTACGGAAGATTTTTGTGCAGTTATTGGGTTATTGCTAGCTTTAGTGGGAACATTTTTAACCATGGCAACAGGTAATGGCGTGTTTGATGCTTTAAGTGGTTTATTAATTGGTCTGTTATTAATATTTGCGGCTATTTTTTTAGCGCGGGAATTTTATAGTCTTATTATTGGGGAAAGTGTTACCGCAGGAGACTTAGAAAAAATTTCTCAAGCTTTCAAGCGTCCTGACGTGGATCATCTTTTAGATTTAAAAACATTACATTTATCAGCAGATGAAATTATGATTGCGGCTAAAGTAGACATTCAAGGAGAAAAAGAAGAAGTAGCCTACTCCATTGTTAACGAGATTGAAGCGAATATTCGTGGGAGTTTGCCTGATAAAAAAGCGTATATTTACATTGAAGTAGATGAATATCAATCTAATTACCAAAAGCATCATTAATTTTACGGAAAAATTATCTTTAGTCTAATTAAGATAAACTACTCTCGTCAAAAAATCATTTCTGAGTAAAAGATGTCTTTAAAAAATAGCCGCACTTTTTTTCTCGTCTGTTATAATAAACTAAAAGACAGAGAAAGGGCGTTTTAATTTGGCAACTTTACAAGATGTGGCAAAATTAGCTAATGTTTCTAAAATGACGGTTTCCAGAGTCATTAACCACCCGGAACAAGTGACCGATGAATTACAAAAATTAGTTTATGCAGCGATGAAGGAATTAAATTATCAGCCAAATATTGCCGCAAAAGCCTTAGTGAATAATCGAAGTCAAATTATCAAATTATTTATTTTAGAAGAAATTGACACTACTGAACCTTATTATATGTATTTACTTTTAGGAATTGCTAAAACCTTAGAAAAAGCTCACTATGCCCTTCAAGTAGTCACTGATCCTTTAGTGGATTTTGGCAGTTGTGATGGATATATTATTACCGGATTTCGCAAAGAAGATTTTTCTTGGGTAAAAGAATTGGAAAAACCCGTGGTGTTATTTGGGGAAAATGAACAAGGACTTGATTTTGTAGACAGTAATAATAATTATGGAACCGTCATGGCGACAAATTACGCCATTGAGTGTGGCTATGAACATTTAATTTATGTAGGAATTGATGTGAAAGAAGCTTTTGAAATGTCCCGGGAACTTGGATATCAAGAGGTCATGGGAACTTTGGAAAAAGAAGAAAAGATTATTCGTTTTCCTAATCGTTCGACCATTACTGAAAAATATGTTAAAGAAAATTGGGATAAATTTTTGCCTAATACTTGTTTTATTTGTAGCTCCGACCGTTTAGCTTTAGGCCTTGAACGAGGTATTTTAGCCATGGGAGGGAGTATTCCTAATGACTTTGGAATTATTGGTTTTGATGGGGTCTTTTTAGATCAAGTTTCTTCTCCTAAATTAACGACCTTAAAGCAACCGGTGGCAAAAATGGGGGAAGTAGTGGGAGAAATGTTAGTGAAAAAAATTGAGAGTAATGGAAAATCTCAAGGATTTAGACGTTTTTTACCTCAATTAATTAAAAGAGAATCCACTAGATTAAAAAACCGCTGAGAAAATTTTCTCAGCGGTTTTGAAATGAAAAGAAATATAGGAAAAAAGGCGCAATCACGGAAAAAATAAGATAGGCTAAAGAAATAATCAACGCCCAAAGACGCATTTTCTTTTTGGGAATAAGGGTTTCAGGAACAAGGTAAACTAGGGAAAAAACAATGGCAAAGAAGAAAAAAGTTTTTCCTTGAAAAAGCAAGCTAATAAAACTCATAGGAGACCTCCTGAGATATTTAAAATCAGCATATCATAATCAAAAAACTTATGAAAGAGAAATCTTGTTATCGCTAACACTTTAAAAAAGTCTTTTAAGAGATGAAATTTTTAAATGAACAGGTCATAATAAAGGAAACGGATTCAAGGAGGAATATTATGCAAACAGCTGCTCTTTATCATCGCCCTGACTCAGAATTTGCTTATTTATACACGAAAGATAGAATGCGTCTTCGCTTAAAAACAGCTAAAGATGATGTAGCAAAGGTCTCTTTAATTAAAGGAGATCCTTATGATTTTAATGAAACAAAATGGTACTTAGATCAACTCCCTATGAAAAAAACTTTATCAACTAAAACCCATGATTTTTGGGAAATTGAAGTGGAAAGTGTTACTCGTCGTCTTCAGTATGGTTTTTATTTATTAGGGGAAGATGGACTAAGTGCTTTTTATGGGGATCAAGGTTTATTTCCTTATGAAGAAGAATTTTTAAGTGTGCCCAATTATTATTTTCGTATGCCTTATTTTCAAGAAATTGATCGTTTTAAAGCTCCAAGTTGGGTGAAAGATACAGTATGGTATCAAATTTTTCCAGAAAGATTTGCTAATGGAGATAAAACAAATGATCCAAAAGGAACGCTACCTTGGGGAAGTAAAGCTCCAGACCGGGAGGATTTTTTTGGTGGAGATTTAAAGGGAATTATTGATCATTTAGATTATCTTGAAGATTTAGGGATTACGGGTATTTATTTGTGTCCAATTTTTAAAGCCCACTCTAACCACAAATACGATACCATTGATTATTTAGAAATTGATCCTAGTTTTGGAGATAAAAAAACTTTTAAAAAATTAGTAGATTTGTGTCACGAAAAAGGGATTAAAGTCATGCTTGATGCAGTATTTAATCATATAGGTGACACATCTCCACAGTGGCAAGACGTGATTAAAAATGGTGAAAAATCAAAATACGTGGACTGGTTTCACATTCATAGTTTTCCAGTGGACACTTATGTCATGGTAGGAGAAGAAACTGCCGCTCATTTAACCTATGATACCTTTTCCTATACTCCTCATATGCCAAAATTAAACACCGCTAATCCTGAAGTACAAGATTATTTATTAAACATTGCCACTTATTGGGTGAAAGAATTTCATATTGATGGTTGGCGCTTAGATGTGGCCAATGAAGTGGATCATCATTTTTGGAAATTGTTTCGAAGAGAAATTGAAAAAATTAATCCTGAAGTGTATATTTTAGGGGAAATTTGGCACTCTTCACAAGCTTGGCTTTCAGGAGATGAGTTCCATGGGGTAATGAACTATGCCTTTACAGATGCCATGAAAGATTATTTTATTAAAAGACGGATTACTCCTAGTAAAATGGTTTCTGGGATGAATGAGCAACAAATGCTTTACAAAGACCAAACGAATGAAGTGACGTTTAATTTACTCGACTCCCACGATACAGCGCGTATTTTAACTTTGGCTCAGGAAGATAAAGATTTAACCTGTGCCACTTTAACCTTTATGTTTTTACAAAAAGGCGCTCCCTGTCTTTATTATGGAACAGAAATTGGCATGACAGGTCTAGATGATCCTGATTGTCGTAAATGTATGATTTGGGAAAAAGATCAACAAGATACTCAAATGCTTGATTTTACGAAAAAATTAATTGCCTTTAAAAAAGAGAATAATGATATTTTAAGTACAGGAGAAACGATTTGGGAAAAAGTATCTGATGAAACCAATCAAATTATTTTAAAACGCCAAGAAAAAAATGCGCAGATTACTGCTTATTTTAACGAAGGAGAAAGTGATTTTATCATTGATACTCGTGGTAAATTACTATTAAGCCAAAATGCTTTCCAAGAAGAAAATACCTTTACTTTAAAACGTCACGGTTTTGTAATTGTAAGAGAAAAGACTGAATAAAAAAATTCCTAGACCTTAGAAAAGAAATTTTCTAGAGTCTAGGAATTTTTTGTTTTAAATTAACCTTTAACAGCGCCAGCAGCAATACCTTTAATAATGTATTTTTGACACGTTAAGTAAAAGACAATAATTGGAATAATTGAAACCACTAACATGGCCATTAATGCGCCCATTTCTCGTCCACCGTAAGAGCCGGTTAATACAGATTGCACAGCAATGGGAATGGGTTTATAGTCACTATTTAAAACTAAAAGTGGGAGAAGGTAGTCATTCCAAATCCACATGGTATTTAAAATAGCCACAGTAATCGCAGTAGGTCTAATCATTGGGAAGACCACAATGAAAAATGTTTGCAATGGATTACACCCATCAATCATCGCTGATTCTTCAATTTCCACAGGGACGCTTTTAATAAAACCTACAAACATGAAAACAGAAAGTCCTGAACCAAATCCCAGATAAATTAAAATAATACCAATGGGGTTTCCTAAAGACATCATGTCAGAAATTTTACTCATGGGAAACATAACCATTTGGAAAGGAACAATCATACTAAAAACGAATAAATAATATAAAACAGCGGTAAATTTATTTTTAACCCGGGCAATATACCAAGCGGTCATAGGTGTAAAAATAATAATCACAGCAACAGAGAAAATAGTAATAAAAAGGGAGTAAGCAATGGAGCTAATAAAATTGGTTTTAACAATTCCGTTTAAGTAATTTTGCACGCCTACAAAAGATTCACTATTAATAAAGGCAAAAGGATCAGAAGAAATATATAATTTCCCTTTAAAACTATTTAATAAAATGACAAAAACGGGAAACAAGAACAAAATAGCCGCGGCAACTAATAATACTAAAATCAGTAGTCTTGGACCTTTTTTTATTTTTTCCATTAATTTTCCACCTCTTTACTTCTTGTGGCTCTAAGTTGAATAAAGGCAACAATCGCCACCATTAAAAAGAAAATAACGGCTTTGGCTTGTCCCACACCTTCATATCCCAAGCGGCCATAAAAGGTGTTGTAAATATCTAAGGCTAACATGGTTGTTTGTTTACCAGGAGAGCCGCCAGTTAAGGCTAAGTTTTGGTCAAATAATTTGAAAGAATTGGTAATGGTTAAGAAAGTACAAATAGTTACAGAAGGCATAATGTTTGGCACCACAATCCGTGTTAAAGTTTGGAAATTTGTAGCCCCATCAATAGCTGCTGCTTCTCTTAAATCTTCGGAAACATTTTGAATTCCAGCAATATAAATAATCATCATATAACCGATCATTTGCCAATTCATAAGGACAATTAATCCCCAAAAACCATATTTAGCGTCTACGGTGATATCCACTCCAGCACTGGATAAAATCGCATTAATAATAATTTGCCAAATATAACCAAGAACAATTCCGCCAATTAAGTTAGGCATGAAAAAGACGGTTCTGAAAAGATTGCTTCCTTTTAATCCTCTGGTTAATAAAACTGCCAAAATAAAGGCAATTAAATTAATGGTTACCACAGAAACCACTGTAATTTTCAAAGTAAACAAAAGGGCATTAACAAAATCTTTATCACTAAAGATTTTTGCATAGTTACTAAGACCTACCCACTTTGCATCAGTGACGGTGGTAAATTTACAAAAGGATAAATAGATACCCATGAAAAAGGGAACAATAAAAGCAATAATAAAGGCAATTAAGGTTGGTAAGACAAATACCGGAAACCATTTTTTTATTGTTTTTGATAACATAATAATCCCACTTTCATTAACATGAAGCTCTGTAAGAAATGAAGCGATCACTTCTTACAGAGCTAGAAAAGTTTTATTCGCTAACTGTATTTTTGTATTCTGAAGCCCAATCCTTAACGGTATTTTTAACGACTTCATCCCATTTCATGGAACCTTGAGCATATTGTAATAAGTTTGCTCCAAAGTTGTCTTTGAAATATTGGCTAGGGTAAGAAGTGAAGGCCCAAGGAACACTGTTTACTTTTTCGTTGGAATCCCAGTCCATAACAGATTTTCCTAAAGGATCACTCGGTCTTTCTTCATCGGAGAAAGTGTCAAATGGAGCAATGAATCCAAGATCGTCAATGACATGTTTTTTACCTTCATCAGAAGTGTATAACCAAGTTAGGAAATCTAAAGAAGCTTTTTGATCTTCTTTTGAAGCTTTAGAGTTAATGCAGAAGAAGTTTTCTGTTCCAATACATAAACCTTGAGTGTCATCTTCAGGCATTCCAGTGTAAAGAGGTAAGAAACCAATATTTTCAGATTTTACTACGTTACCATCTTCAGCAGAAATTTGACTCCAAGCCCAGTTACCATTTTGCACCATTGCTGAATGACCTAAGGCAAATTCAGACATGGAATCATTAACAGTTTTAGAACCTAACATTCCTTTTTCAGTAGTGGAATTATTTAAGTATAAGTCAAATAAGTTTTTGAAGTTGTCTGAGTAAGTGAATTTAATTTCACTCGTTTGTTTGTTATCGTTCCAGTCAATATCGTCTGCTTTAAATTCATAGTAGAAAGGAACGTTAGATAAGTGAGTTTGCCAGCGCCAATCTTCTCCAGAAGCTAAAGAAGTGCTTGAGAAAACTCCTTCAATTCCTAAATCATCTTTTTTAGCTGTCATATCTTCAGTAACTTTTTTCAATGTATCAAAGTTAGTGATTTCATCAATGGATTTCACTACGGCTCCGTCCATGTCGAAATATTTTTGCATAATTTCAAGATTGTAAACAATGCCGTATCCTTCAATAGCTAAAGGAATACCGTAAACTCCGTCTCCATCTTTAATGGCAATGCTTTGATCGTTTAGATGACCATATAATTCAGAGTCGGCTAAATCTAAAGTGTAATCTTTCCAAGTGTTATAACCGTTTTGTCCGTTAATTTGGAAAATAGTTGGGGCATCACTTTTAGCCATTTCACTTTTCAGCTGAGTTTCATATTCACCAGCAGCGGCTGTGACAACTTTAACCTTCACATCATTTTCTTTTTCATATTCTTTAGCAATTTTCTTATAAGCCTCTTCTTGTTCTGGCTTAAAGTTCATGAAGTAAATTTGCCCGTCTTCACTTTTTCCACCTGAAGAATTATCTGATTTGCTTCCACATGCTGCTAGTCCAGTTGCTACTCCTGCTAGCATTAACATTGATAAAATCTTTTTATTTGTTTTCATGTTGCTCCTCCTCAAACTGAATTATGTTGCTGGTGATATTACCAGTTAACGCTTTCAAATTATCATAGCTTTTTAATAATTTCAAGGGATAATAAACTGTTACCGGTATCAAAAAGTAACCGATTGCAATTATTAATTTATCAAGTCATAATGGAGGCGCAAGAAGGAGAAAGTGTCAGAAAAAGTGTGCACTTTAAAAATTCACTCTTCTTTAAGTCACTCGCTATATTAAAAATCTTTAATGAAAAGGAGTTTTTAACATGTACAAACGACTATTTGAGATAGATCCTTGGAAAATTTCCACGAAAAAATTTCAACCGGTGGATAAACGTCTGCAAGAATCCATTACCTCCATTGGAAATGGCTATATGGGTTCTAGAGGAATGTTTGAAGAAACTTATTCCGGAGATACTCACCAAGGTCTTTATTTAGCCGGTGTGTGGTTTCCTGATAAAACTCGCGTAGGCTGGTGGAAAAATGGTTACCCAGATTACTTTGGTAAAGTGATTAACGCGTGTAATTTCATTGGAGTAGACATTTTGCTAAATGGAACAGTAGTGGATCTTTTTAAAGTAGCTCCAGAAGACTTTTTCTTGGAGTTAAACATGAAAAATGGCTTGCTAAAGCGAGAATTTATTTACAGTGTAGAGGATACAAAAGTAAAAATTACGTTTGAACGTTTTTTTTCCATTGTGCAAAAAGAATTATCTTGTCAAAAAATTTCCCTCACTGTCTTAAAAGGAAACCCAGAAATTTCTTTTGTCTCACAAATGAACGGCAATGTTTACAATGAAGATAGTAATTACGATGAAATTTTTTGGGAAGACCGAGGCTGTGGTTTTGAAGAAAATTTTGGCTTTTTAAGTACTGAAACAAAAGATAATCCTTTTAATACGCCACGTTACACAGTTACTTATGCTATGGATAACCGGTTTAGTGAACCTGTCAAAGGATTAGAACAACAGGAAGAAATGTTTGTTGCTAAAAGTTTTTCACTTAAAGGAGAAGTTGGAAAAACTTATTCTTTAGAAAAATTTGTCTGGGTGGTGACAAGTCGCGATGTTACTTTGGACCAATTAGCAGTAGCTAAAAATGGTCTTAAAGATTTGGAAAAAGAAAATTTTACCACCCTTTTAAAGGCTCAAAGTGAGGCGTGGAAAAAACGTTGGGATCAAGCAGATGTCAAAATTTTCGGTTCAGACGAAGCTCAACAAGGAATTCGTTTTAATATGTTCCAATTATTTTCCACTTATTACGGAGAAGATGCGAGACTGAATGTGGGACCAAAAGGCTTCACAGGAGAAAAATATGGTGGGGCAACTTATTGGGATACTGAAGCGTGTATTGTCCCTATGTATTTATCCGTCACTCCTCAAGAAGTGACGAAAAAACTTTTGGAATATCGGTATAAACAATTAGATGGGGCCTTTATTAATGCTAAGCGCCAAGGATTAAAAGGCGCATTGTATCCTATGGTGACTTTTACTGGAGTAGAATGTCACAACGAATGGGAAATTACTTTTGAAGAAATTCATCGTAATGGGGCTATTATTCACGCTATTGATAATTACACTAGCTATACAAAAGACCGGTCTTATTTAGACACAGACGGCATTAAAGTCGTCGTATCAGTAGCTCGTTTTTGGGCTGACCGAGTACATTTTTCAAAAAATGCTGGAAAATATATGATTCATGGAGTAACCGGTCCTAATGAATACGAAAATAACGTGAACAATAACTGGTACACTAATTATTTGGCTTCTTGGACCTTGAAATATGCCTTAGAAAATTTACCAAAAGCACAAAAGCAATCTCAAGAAGAATTAGCTGTCACAAAAGAAGAGCTAGCTCGCTGGAAAGAAATTGCGGAAAATATGTATCTTCCCTATGACGAAAAAAGACAAATTTTTGTGCAACATGATACATTTTTAGATAAAGATTTGCGACCAGCAAATAG
>CAMJVA010000002.1 GCA_946409145.1 uncultured Enterococcus sp.
AACCTTATTTAATTCAAAAAGGTTTTTTAAAACGCACAGCAAGAGGAAGAGTGGCCACGGTGAAAGCCTATGAACACTTAGGAATTCCTTTTTCTTATGATGATTAAAAAATGAGTTTCCATCACTTTATTTAAAAGAGGAAAGGCGCGGCCTAACCTCTTTTATTTTTTTCTTAAAAAATTTTTGCTACAATGAAAAAAAGGAGCTAATGAGATGGAAAAAAAACAAAGTACCAAAAAAGCTTTACAAGAAGCTTTAATTCATCTTTGTCTAGAGCAGCCTTTTTCCAAAGTTTCTGTTAAAGAGATTACCCAAGAAGCAGGAATTAATCGACAAACTTTTTATTATCATTATAAAGATAAAGAAACTTTATTGAAGGAAGTTTATTATGAAGACTCCCTTCATTTTATGGATGAAGATATTAGTTTGACCAATTGGGAAGAAGAAGCTTTACTCATGTTAAAGGCGATGTATGAAAAAAAAGATTTTTATCAACATTCTTTATATGGAAAAAATTATCTTTTATTTGATATTTTTACTGACTTAATTGAGTCTCGTTTTATTGATTTGTTTGCTTTACTTGATGAAGACAAACATTTATTAGTGGAAGACAAAAATTTTTACGCCAGTTTTTTTGCTTATGGTTGCAGCGGGGTCTTACAAAAATGGTTAGTAACTGGGTTAAAAGAACCTCCCATTGAAATGGCCGCTAGACTTTATCGCTTAGCCAAAGACGTGGAATTTTTTGCTATGGGCTTATACGATGGGTACCGTTAAAAATGAGTGTTGTGCCCTTGTTTCCTTTAGTAGTTGAACGACTTTTGATGAAAAAAAAGAGAGCTGAACAAAATGTCCAACTCTCTTAAATGATTTATGAAATTTTTACGCTGGACAGTTTAAAGTGTCCCCATTTTCTTCATTGACTAAAGTTAAGGCTGTAGGGTGTTGTAAAATATGATAAACCATACTTGTTTCTTGAGCTCGTTTTAAAAAGGCCATTTTTTCTTTTTCTGAAAGATTGGCTTTCAAATGAAAACTAAACTCAATTTTATTAAAAGGATTAATATTATCTTGTTTAATATATTCAGGATAAACTAGCCCTTTCACACTAACAGACAATTCTTTCAGAGAAACATTTTCTTTTTTCGCCAGAGAAACAGCTGAAGAACATAAACTAGTTGCAAATGAGGCCATGAGTAATTGCATTGAGTCAGGGCCAAGATCAGTTCCCCCAACTTCTCGCATGCGATCGGAAATCAAGGTGTGGTGACCAGCGTTATTTTGAACTTGGTAACCTTTGTGCAAATAAGTGGCACTAGCTGTAATTTCCATAAAAATCCTCCTTTTATTGCCTGTTTATTTTCTTTAAAGATACAAAGAAAAAAGAAGAAAGGCAATAATATCAGGGGTTTTTTAATTTTATTTTCATAAAGAAAACAAATTGAAATATAAAGGAGAAAATATTATGAGAATTCTTTTTGTATGTTTAGGTAATATTTGTCGTTCTCCCATGGCAGAAATGTTAGCAAGAGACATTATTGCTAAAAATTCTTGGGAAGAAAAATACCAAGTGGACTCTTGTGCCATTTCTTCTTATGAAGTAGGAAATCCTCCTCATATGGGAACAGTGAGCATTTTAAAAGAAAAAAAGATTCCCTTAGTTTTTCATGAAGCCCGCCAAATGACTTTAGAAGATTATGAAAAATACGATTTGATTTTAGGAATGGATAATAAAAACGTCACGAAACTAAAAAAAGATGCTCCGGAAAAATATCGCCAGAAAGTGCATCTTTTTTTAGAAAATCAAGAAGTCCCTGATCCATATTACACAGGAAATTTTTTAGAAACATATACTTTATTATCCAAAGGAATGAAAAAGTGGTTAGTTTAACTTCTTTTAAAATTTTTCTCCTGTGAGCTCTTCCATTAAATCTTGGACAGTGGTCATTTTATTTAAGCGCCAAACATTTTCTCCAGCAAAAACCAACCCTTCTTCTGGGGTTTCATGAGCACTTTTTAATAAGTGCTCAGAAATACAGTAAGGAATATTTTTTCGATCACAGTGTTTAAAGGCTAAACAATTACGACATTTTTCAATAGGGATGCTCGCTTCACTAATTTTTTTAGTGAAGCTATTTTTTATGGCTCGAGCCGGCATACCCACGGGACTTTTAATAATAACTAAATCATCTTTGGTGGCGTTTAAATAGGCTTCTTTGAATTTTTTTGGTGCGTCACATTCTTCAGTCGTGACAAAACTCGTGGCCATTTGAACACCACTGCAACCAAGGGAGAGGTAATGTTCAATATCTTTTTTATCAAAAACACCACCGGCAAAAATAACCGGAATTTCCTTTTGATATTTTTCAGAAAAGGTTTGAACCACACTGATGATTTTTTTAACTTCTTCATCCATATTTGTTTCTAATTGTGTCAGTTTAAAACCTAAATGTCCTCCTGCTTTTGGTCCTTCTACGACTAAAAAATCAGCCGTTTTTCCAAAATGTTTATCCCAATATTTCAATAAAATGTTGCAGCCTTTACTACTAGAAACAATCGGGGCAATTTTAGTGAGGCTGTCTTTCACAAGGCCAGGAAGCTCGGTAGGTAGACCGCCACCAGAAATAATCACATCGGCTTTGGCTTTTACACATGCTTCAATATATTTTCCATACTGATAAGTAGAGGCCATTACATTAAAACCTAAAAGACCATTAGTGCCTTTTTGGGCAATTTTTCGCGCTTTTTCTAATTCTAAAGGAATCGCTTTTAAATTAGCTTTTAAAGGATTTTTTTCAAAACTATCTAAGTGACAGCCAATTTGAGCCGTGGAAATAATGCCAATTCCCCCAAATTTTGCCACATGTCCAGAAAGGTTAGCAAGGGAGATACCAATGCCCATTCCCCCTTGAATAATCGGATATTTACTTTTTAGTTCACCAATATTTAAAGCAGGTAGATTCATAAAGATTCTCCTTTTCTTTTGATTATCAAACTTTTTTCAACTGTAAAAAAATAAAAGTCATTTGTCAACTTAAATTTTTTTACTAAAGCCAAAAAGTCAATAAATTCAAGGAACAAAGGAAAAATAAAATATTAATGAAAAATTTCTCATAATTTTTTCCTTGCAATTTATTTTTCAAGTAGGTATAGTTTGCCTATCAAATTGTTTGATAATCAAATTAATTTTCAGGGAGGTGAGAATTTGGATGAACGGGTGGAATTAATTAATGAGTATTTAGTTTCTGTGTTCAACGATATTTTAACCATTGAAGAATCTGAATTGAAAAAATCCTCTTTTAATGATTTATCCATTAAAGAAATGCACACTATTGAAGCCATTGGTCTTTACAAAAAAAAGACCATGTCAGAAGTGGCTAAGGAATTATCAGTAACCGTTGGTACTTTAACTGTGGCAGTGAATCATTTGGTGAAAAAAGATTATGTGGAACGCATTCGCTCAGAAGATGACCGCCGAGTGGTGAAGTTAGCCCTAACGAAAAAAGGAAAACTTGTTTTTCGAGTTCATCAAGCTTTTCATCGTAAAATGGTCCAAGAAATTTTAAAAGACATGGATAACCAACAAGAAGATGTGTTAATTACTGCTTTAGGAAAATTACATTTTTTCTTACAGGAGTTTAAGTAAGGAGGATTTTTTTTGCAAATATTAAAAACAGCTCACTTCTTACCAGAAAAAGTCCTGACCAATCTGGATTTAGAAAAAACTTTAGACACTACAGATGACTGGATTAAAAGCCGAACAGGGATTTCTTTACGCCACATAGGAGAAAATATCACCACAAGTGACATGGCCATTGAAGTGGGAAAAAAACTTTTAGGAGATATAGATCCTTTAAGTATTGACTTTGTCATTGTGGCAACCTTCACGCCAGAATTGGCTATGCCCACTGTTTCTTGTAAGGTTCAAGGAGCTCTCGGTTTAAAAAATGCCTGTGCCTTTGATTTAAATGCTGCTTGCTCTGGGTTTGTTTACGCTATGAATGTGGCTAATGGACTGTTAAAAACAGGGTTAAAAAAAGGCATGGTCATTGGAGCCGAAAAAATTAGTTCCGTGTTAGATTTTCATGACCGAAAAACAGCTGTCTTATTTGGGGATGGAGCAGGGGGCGTGTTGTTAGAAGACAGTCCAAATCCTACTTACCAAATAATGGGAGCAGATGGTAAAAAAAGTGAGCTCCTTCAGTCTGGTTTTCCAGAAGGGACAGAAAAAATTTCCATGGACGGTCGAGGAATTTTTAATTTTGTTTTAGGGGAAGTCAAAGACAATATTTTAAAAACAGTGGAAAAAAGTCCCTATGCTTTAGAAGAAATTGATTATTTTTTACTTCATCAAGCGAATCTTCGTTTGTTAAAACAACTGGCACATAAATTTTCTTTGCCAGAAGAAAAATTTTTAGCGAACTTAGCAGAAACAGGCAACACTTCAGCTGCTAGTATTCCTATTTTATTATCAGAGTTTGTGGAAAAAGGTGTTCTAAAACTTTTTTCCAAAGAAAAAATCCTTCTGTCTGGTTTTGGTGGAGGACTCACATACGGCACGATGATTATTACATTATAAAATAAAAAAATTTAAAAAATAAAAGGAGAATTACCATGACATTTGAAAAAATCCAAGAAATTATTTGCGAAGAATTAGGAAAAGAAAAAGAAGAAGTAAAATTAGAAACGAATATTCAAGAAGAATTAGATGCAGATTCTTTAGATTTATTCCAAATCATTAATGAAATTGAAGATGCTTTTGAAGTGAAAATCGAATCAGAAGAAAATATTCATACAGTAGCAGATCTAGTTAATTATGTAGAAAGTCAATTAGTGAAATAAAAGGGGGACACGCGTTTCATGGAAACAGCCATTACACAATTATTAGGCATTGAAAAACCTATTTTTCAAGGGGGAATGGCCTGGGTGGCAGATAGTCATTTAGCCGCGGCTGTTTCTAATGCTGGAGGATTAGGAATTATTGGAGCAGGAAATGCACCAAAAGAAGTGGTTGAAAAAGAAATTGACACCATTTTTTCTTTAACGGATAAACCTTTTGGGGTCAACGTCATGCTTTTAAGTCCTTTTGCTAAAGATATTATTTCCTTAGTCATTGAAAAAAAAGTTCCCGTAGTCACAACCGGTGCCGGAAATCCAGCGCCTTATATGAAAGAGTTAAAAGAAGCGGGAATAAAAGTTATTCCTGTTGTTCCAAGTTGTGCTTTAGGTCAGCGCATGGAAAAAATTGGCGCTGATGCAGTTATTGGTGAGGGAATGGAAGCTGGAGGACATATTGGAAAATTAACCACCATGAGTTTAATTCCTCAACTAGTGGATAGTTTAACTATTCCAGTCATTGCCGCAGGAGGCATTTGGGACAAACGAACCTTTGCAGCCAGTCTTTTACTAGGAGCAGCAGGAGTTCAAATGGGAACCGCCTTTTTAGTTGCTGAAGAATGTCAGGTTCACGATAACTACAAAGAAAAAGTTTTAAAAGCCAGAGACATTGACACGGTAATTACTAATCAATTTTTAGGGCATCCAGTGAGAGGGTTAAAAAATAAATTAACAACGCGCTATTTGCAATTAGAAAAAGAAGAAATGAAAAAAGAAAAACCCGACGCATCCTCTTTAGAAAATCTCGGTCAAGGGGCTTTAAGAAAAGCGGTGACTGAAGGAAATTTAGAAAGTGGTGCTTTTATGGCTGGACAATGTGCCGGGGCTATTTCTAAAAGACAAACCTGCGCCGAAATTTTAAATGAAGTCTATGAAGGAGTCACTCTTTTAGGAGGTAATGCATGAAAATTGCTTTAGCTTTTCCCGGACAGGGAGCACAAAAAATCGGTTTAGGGAAAGAATTTATGAGTTTTCCTACTTACAAAAAATATTTTACTCAAGCTTCCGAAATTTTAGGTTATGATTTGTTTTCTATTTGTCAAAGTGAAAAAATCCATGAAACAAAATACACTCAAGTGGCACTTTTTACTGCCAGTTTAGCGACTTTAGAACTGTTAGAGCTAGATTATTCAAAAATTTCTTTAGGATTTGGTTTAAGCCTTGGGGAATACACCGCTTTAGTAGCTGGGAAAAAAGCGACTTTTGCTGAGTTTTTACCCATTGTGGAAAAAAGAGGACGACTCATGGGGGAAGTGAGTCAAAAATTTCCTGGGAAAATGGTGGTGACCATGAAAGTTCCTGTAGAAATTCTGACAGAAACTATTCATGAAGTGAATCCCAAAGAAGTGTTTATTTGTAACTTTAATACGAAAGAACAAATCGTTATTGGTGGAATGAATGACAGTGTGGATCAAGTGGTTTCTTTACTAAAAGAAAAAGGATTTAAAAAATTAATTCCTTTAAAAGTAAGCGGTGCTTTTCACACGCCCTTATTACATGAAGTAGTTGAAACCTTAACACCAGTTATTGAGCGGTTTTCTTTTGAAAAGGAAATTTTTCCTTTATTAAGTAATGTAACAGGGGAAATTCACGGCACTGATTTTAAAGAAAAACTAGTCCAACAAATTGAAAGTCCAGTAAAAATGGAAAAAATGTGTAACACTTTAAAACAAGAAGGCATCACTCACGTTTTAGAAATTGGCTGTGGCAATGTGGTAGGACAATTAGTGAAAAAAAATCAACCAGAAATAACACCTTTGACTATTGATACAAAAGAAAATCTAACCGCATTTAAGGAGTGGCAAAAACAATGGTAGAAAAAAATAAAGTTGTTTTAATTACTGGCTCCACTCGAGGCATTGGTAAAACCATTGGGGAAGAATTTGCTCGCTCTGGTTACCATGTGATTTTTAATGGACGAAAAAAGATTGATGAAACCTTTCTTTTACAACTAGAGGAAACTTATGGCATTAAAACCTTGGGATGTCTTGGGGATGTTTCAAAAATGAGTGATTGCCAAGAAATTTATCAAAAGGTAAAAGAAGTTTTTGGCACCATTGATATTTTAGTAAACAATGCTGGCATCACCAAAGATAATTTATTATTGCGCATGACTGAAGGAGATTTTCGGCAATGTGTCGAAGTGAATTTAATGGGAACATTTAATATGTCAAAACTTTTTTTGAAAGATTTCTTAAAAAAACGCCAAGGAGCCATTATTAATATGGCGTCTATTTCTGGAGTGACAGGAAATAGTGGTCAAACGAATTATGCTGCTTCAAAAGCTGGAGTCATTGGTTTTACAAAATCTTTAGCCAAAGAAGTAGCTGGAAAAAATATTACGGTGAATGCCATTGCACCAGGTTTTATTGAAACAGATATGACAGATATACTTCAAGAAAATGTGAAAGAACAAGTGAAAAATCAAATCCCTCTAAAACGTTTCGGCTTAACACAAGATATTGCTAAGGGCGCTTTATTTTTAGCAGAAAGTTCTTATATGACCGGGCAAGTGTTAAACATTGACGGTGGATTAGTAATGAATGGATAGAAAGGAAGTGTTCCTGTGGAAAGAGTTGTAGTAACGGGTTATGGGGTCGTTTCTCCTGTAGGTTGCGAAATTGAAAATTTTTTTCCTAATATTGTTAAAGGAAAAAATGGAATTTCTCCCATTGAAAGTTTTCCAGCTGAAGAAACTGGCGTTACTTTGGCTGCTGAAGTGAAAGATTTTCCCTTTGAACGCTACTTTACAAAAAAAGACGGAAAACGATTAGATCGCTTTTCCCTTTTTGGAATTTATGCAGCTTATGAGGCCTTAAAAATGAGCGGCTTAAATATGGCAGAAGAAGATCCTGATACTGTAGGTGTCATGGTTGGCTCTGGTGTGGGTGGATTACATACCATTGAAGAACAAGTTATTCGTATGCACGACAAAGGACCAAGACGAGTCGCGCCTCTTTTTGTTCCTTTAACTATTGTGAATATGGCTGCTGGAAATATCGCTCAAGCTATTGGAGCTAAAGGAGATTGTCAGGCCATTGTCACTGCTTGTGCTAGTGGGACCCATTCTATTGGAGAAGCTTTTAGAAAAATTCGTCATGGTTATCAGCAAGTGATGTTTGCTGGGGGGGCGGAAGCTTCCATTAATGAAATTGGTGTGGCTGGTTTTAATAATTTAACTGCTCTTTCTAGAAGTGAAGATCAAGAGCATGCTTCAATTCCTTTTGATAAAGAACGAAATGGTTTTGTCATGGGAGAAGGAGCAGGGATTTTAGTTTTAGAAAGTTTAAGCCATGCTAAAAAACGCCACGCCACTATTTTAGGTGAAGTGGTAGGTTTTGGTTCTACTTGTGATGCTTATCATATGACCTCACCTGATCCAAGTGGTGCGGGAGCGAAAAAAGCCATGGAAAAAGCCATCGAAGAAGCTGAGATTACTCCAGAAGATATTGACTATATTAATGCTCATGGTACGAGTACTAAAGCTAATGATGAAACAGAAATTTTAGCTATTGCGTCTTTATTTTTAAATAAAAAACCCTATGTTTCTTCGACGAAAAGTATGACTGGACATTTATTAGGAGCTGCTGGAGCCATTGAAGGCATTATTACTTTAGAAAGTTTACGTCAAGGAGTGATTCCAGCTACCATTAATACTAAAAATCCGGAAGAAACTACGATTCCTTTAGTGCTTGGAGAAAGTAAAAAAATGCCTCTTCAATATGCCTTAAGTAATTCTTTAGGCTTTGGAGGACATAATGGGGTCTTAGCCTTTAAACGTTGGGAGGAAGAAATTTGACCATTGAATTAGAAAAATTAGTAGAGCAATTTTCTGCCTCGAATTTAACGGAGTTACATTATGAAACAAAAGAGGTCAAAATTGCTTTAAGTAAAAATCAAACACCCTTAGCTGTGTCTCCTGCAGAAATCACGCATCTTCCTGAAAAAATAACAGAAGAAACCCCTTCTTTAAATGAAGTCACGGAACAAAAAGCGGAAGAGAAAAAAATTTCTGGAAAAATTTTAACCGCCCCTTTAATTGGGACGATTTATTTAAAACCAGAACCTGAAGCAAGTAATTTTGTGACTGTTGGACAGCATGTAGAAAAAGGAGAAACTGTTGCTATTATTGAAGCAATGAAAGTAATGAATGATATTCCTTCCCCTGTGAGTGGCATTGTTACAGAAATTTTAGTAGAAAATCAAACAGTCGTGGAATATGATCGTCCACTGTTTGCCATCGCGGAGGACTAAATGACGACGTTAAACATTCAAGAAATTATGACTATTTTACCTCACCGTCCCCCATTTTTACTCATTGACCGAGTTTTAGAAATCTCGGAAGAAAAAGTAGTAGCTGTAAAAAATGTCACCATGAATGAGCCTTATTTTGTGGGACATTTTCCTAGTGAACCGGTTATGCCAGGGGTCTTACAATTAGAAGCCTTAGCTCAAGCAGGGGCGGTAGTTTTGTTAAGTAAAGAAGAGTTTAAAGGAAAAATTGCTTACTTTGGAGGCGTGGATAAAGCGCGCTTTAAAGGAAAAGTTGTTCCGGGGGACCAATTAATTTTAGAAGTCACTTTAGAAAAATTAGTTAAAAATGTCGGAGTAGCTAAAGGGGTAGCCAAAGTTTCAGGCAAAGTCGTTTGCCAATGTGAAATGACCTTTGCTTGTAGCAAGTAATTTTTTTCAAAGGAGGAAATAATGAAAGTTTTAGTCGCTAACCGAGGTGAAATCGCCTTAAGAATTATTCGTGCGTGTCAGGAAATGGCTATTCCTACTGTTGCTGTATATTCAGCAACAGATTCAGAAAGTCTTCATGTCCAATTAGCTGATGAAGCTTATTGTATTGGACCTGCTTTATCTGCTGACTCCTATTTAAATGTTCAAGCCATTTTAACCGTGGCCATGGTATCAAAAGCGACGGCTATTCATCCTGGCTTTGGTTTTTTATCAGAGAATGCCACCTTTGCTAAAGCTTGTGAAAGTTGCGGCTTGACTTTTATTGGACCCACTCCTGAAACCATTAGCACCATGGGAGATAAAATTGCAGCCATTACTACCATGAAAAATTTGGGTATTCCAGTTATTCCAGGAAGTCACGGAAAATTAACGGACGAAAAGGAAGCTTTAAAGGTTGCTGAAAAAATTGGGTTTCCCGTAATGCTAAAAGCCGCTAGTGGTGGTGGAGGAAAAGGAATGCGGGAAGTTTTTTCTAAAGAAGAGTTGAAAAAAGCTTTTCAAGCTGCCCAAAAAGAAGCAAAAGTGGCTTTTTTAGATGATAGTTTATACTTAGAAAAAATTATTTTTCCAGCTAAACATATTGAAGTGCAAATTTTTGGTGACGGGAAAGGAAAAGTTCTACACTTTGGTGAACGGGACTGCTCCTTACAACGGCGCCACCAAAAATTACTAGAAGAAGCCCCAGCTAGTTCTTTAAGTGAGTCTATTCGAGAAAAAATTTGGGAACTGGGTTTAAAGGCTGCTTCAGGAGTGAACTATCGTAGTTGTGGCACCATTGAATTTTTAGTAGATGAAAAAGAAAATATTTATTTCATGGAAATGAATACTAGAATTCAAGTGGAACATCCCATTACGGAAATGATTACGCAAGTAGATTTAGTGAAATTACAACTTCAACTAGCTCGTGGAGAAGAAATTACTTTAACGCAAGATGATATTCATTTTTCTGGAGTTGCTATTGAATGCCGCTTAAATGCAGAAGATCCTAAGAAAAATTTCTTGCCTAATGCAGGTTATATTAAAGAACTTTTCTTACCCCAAGGAACTATGGGACTAAGAGTGGATAGTGGCATTTATCAAGGGTATTTATTACCTAGTTTTTACGATAGTATGTTGGCTAAAATTATTACTCACGGAAAAACAAGAGAAGATGCCATTATGAAAATGCAACGGGCATTAAATGAGTTAGTGTTAGAAGGAATTCAGACGAACCAAGAATTTCAAATGGATTTAATTGTCCATGAAGATTTTGTAAATAACCAATATGATACGGCATTTATTGAAGAAAAATTTTTGCCCCACTGGTTAGAAAATTAGGAGGTAGGTTATGGCTTTTTTTAAAAAGAAACGTCCTTATATTCGCATTACACCTCCAAGAGTTTTAGGAGAAGAAAAAAAAGACGTTGTGCCTAGTATTCCTGATGATCTCTTTTTAAAGTGTCCTGGCTGTCAAAAAGTTTTTCAAAAGGAAAGTTTAACTGAGTTGAAAGAATGCCCTTATTGTCATTATGGCTACCGCTTAACTGCTTTTGAAAGAATTAAGCTCATTTGTGATGAGGGAAGTTTTAAAGAACTTTTTACTGAAGTGTCGGGAAAAAATCCTTTAGAATTTCCGGGGTATGAAGAAAAAGTAAAACGCTTGGAAAAAAGTACGGGATTACATGAAGCAGTGGTGACAGGATATTGTACTATTGAAAGAAAAAAAGTCGCTTTTGGTGTCATGGATTCTAACTTTTTAATGGGAAGTATGGGGCAAGTTGTAGGGGAAAAAATTACCCGCTTATTTGAACTCGCTACAAAAGAAAAATTGCCTGTTGTGTTATATTGCGCTTCAGGAGGAGCTAGAATGCAAGAAGGAATTTTTTCTTTAATGCAAATGGCTAAAGTTTCCCAAAGTGTCAAACGTCACAGTAATGCAGGTCTTTTTTATCTTTCTTTTTTAACAGATCCTACAACAGGTGGGGTCACAGCAAGTTTTGCCATGGAAGGGGATTTAATTGTGGCAGAGCCAAAAGCTTTAATTGGGTTTGCTGGAAGACGAGTCATTGAAAAAACCCTAGGGGAAAAGTTACCGGCTAATTTTCAACAAGCGGAATTTTTATTAGAACATGGTTTTGTTGATCAAATTATTTCTCGTAAGGAACAAAAAAGCCGACTCAGTTTACTTTTATCCTTACATGGAGTACGGGAGGAAATCCATGGAGAGTAAAGAATTATTAGAACGATCCCGCCATAAAAATAAAACCACCAGTCGTGAATTTATTCAGCTAATTTTTAAAAATTTTCAAGAATGTCACGGAGATCGCTTAGGATATGATGACCCGGCAGTTATTGGGGGAATTGGTTTTTTAGATAATTTACCGGTTACTGTTATTGGCATTGAAAAAGGCCATGATCTGGCGTCTAATATGCAAGTGAATTTTGGACAAGCTTATCCAGAAGGTTATCGCAAAGCTTTGCGTTTAATGAAGCAAGGGGAAAAATTTAACCGTCCTATTGTAACCTTCATTAATACTCCAGGGGCTTTTTGCGGTGTGGATGCAGAAAGTCGGGGACAAGGTATTGCCATTGCGGACAATCTTTTATTTTTAGCCGATGTAAAAGTACCTGTTGTGGCCATTATTATTGGTGAAGGAGGATCGGGTGGGGCTTTAGCGTTAGCTTTAGGAGATAAAGTCTGGGTGTTAGAATTTAGTTTCTACGCTATTTTATCCCCAGAAGGCTTTGCAGCTATTTTATATAAAGATGCTACTAAAGCCCAAGAAGCGGCAAAACTCATGCAGCTTTCCCCAGAAGAATTACTTCAAGGGCAAGTGGTAGATAAAATTATTCCTGAAACCAGTGGAAAAAGAAATTTAACTTCAGCAGAAGTTGCTGAAATAATCCAAAAACAATTAATTGACGAAATTTCTCAATTACAAAAATTATCCCCAGAAGAATTAGTAGAGAAGCGATATGAACGATTTCGCAAATTCTAAAAAGAGGATGAGACAAAAGTGTTTAACTCCGATAAATAAGGAGGATAATCCGAAAATAGCTTTTCATATTTTTGTGATTGTTCGACTTATTTCTGAAGGAGTTACTTTTGAATTACCGTTTATTAAGATTTAAGGGAATGGGATATAATTATGTCCCACTCCCTTTTTTTAAATGAGAAAAGAATTAAAATTTTTTTAAAATGAGACCTAATTTGTGTTCATGACTGTTTTTTTTTAAGTAGATTTTCCTTACGTGAACGCTAGTAAAAAGAACTTTTTTCCTGGAGATATCATTATCTGTAACAATTTATTGACAAAAAAGATAAAATGTTGCAGTTTACCTATTTTTTTCTTTTCCTTGTAATCTAATTTTAAAGGAAATAGAGAAGATTTTTTTTAAAATATACGGTAGAATAGGAAGTGTATAAAGGGGGGAGAGTAACGTGGCTGATTATTTGTACGTCCATCTCGATACTACTAATAACAGTATCGTTACTAAGGGCATTGGTCATCATGATTTTTATCGTAGTTTCATTCATCGACCACAAAATATTTTATTATTAAATCCTTCCACTGAGGCAGGGCATTTTGAACCACATACAGCTTTGAAAGTGATTGAAGGGCAAGAAAATGTTGACGAATATTTAGCTTCTCTTGGGAAAAAGTGGAATAAAGATCAAGTAAAATGGATTGATTTCACTGAACTGGCTATGTTAAAACAATTAACCGCCCAAGAAATTGCCGAATTATTATATTTTGGTCATATGAAACTCCATTTACGTTCGCCCTTTTTTTATAAATTACAAAACAATTTCGCTTATTTTGAAGTGAGTGAAGAAATAAATCGAGTTTACTATCGTTATTTAGACGAATTTTTCCGCATTTTAGGCGACAAAATTGTTTCCAATACTTTAGAAAAACTCAATGAGAAAAAAAGCTTTTTTAAAAGAAGTATTCCTGTGACAAAAATGGAAGAGTCTCTTTTAAAACAATTGCGCCCATATTTACTTGACGGGGTGGCTTTTTATTTTGCTCCTAATGAAGATGTGGGGAAAGAATATCAAGTATGTTTGTATTTGTTAGATGATTGGTTGATTAAAACCAATGAAAACAAACTCTTAAGAAAAAAACCAGACGCTTACTTAATGTATAACATTAGTAAAAAAACATGGCGGTTAAAAGAAGAAAATTTACCATATTAAAAGCACTTTTCCAAAGCTTTAGGAGAGTGCTTTTTTATAATGGTTAAGAGAAAAAATTTTTTCTTTTCTTTGTCTTGTATAAAAAATCTCCATTTCGCATAAAAATTAATGAATTTTTCATTTACAATGGAACTAGTTGCATTATAATAAAGACATTATGTATAGGAAGGAATTGTGAAATGGAAATAAAGAAAAAACGGGATTTAACAAAAGTCACTACCCCGCATACTTATGTAATTATTTTTATTGTCGTTATTTTGGCGTGGCTTTTGACCTTTTTAGTTCCTGCAGGGAAATTTAGTACCACAGAAGTACAATATAAGGACGCTAATGGGGAGACCGCTACAAGAACAGTCTTAGAAGATGGGACTTTCCGTTATGATTATCCTTTAGATCAAGAATTTGTGTATGACAAATTAGAGGAATTGAAAAAAGATCCTCAAGAGTTAAAAGAATTAGAGGTTCCTGAAGCAGGTTTAGATGAAGTGATTGCTGCTGGGGAAAATAAATTAACTCAAGAAACCTTAGATGAAATTTCTTTAACAGATGATACTTTGTATAAATTATACGGAGAAGATATTTATAATAAATCAGAAAAAATTCATAAAACAGCGAAAATTTGGGGAACTGATGATTTTGGTGGTTTTGGTTTTCTAAACTTTATTTTTGAAGGATTAGTTTCTGGAGATAAATATGGTTCTGCTGTGGGAATTGTGGCTTTAATTTTAGTCGTTGGTGGCGCTTTTGGAATTATTATGAGAACTGGGGCCATTGATGCTGGAATTTATGCTTTTATTTCAAAAACTCGCGGTATGGAAAAACTAGCCATTCCTTTATTATTCTTTGCTTTTTCTTTAGGAGGAGCAACTTTTGGTATGGCTGAAGAAGTCATTCCTTTTTCCATGGTCATGGTGCCTTTTGTAATTGCTTTAGGCTATGATTCTATTGTGGCCGTTACAGTGACTTATGTGGCCTCCCAAGTAGGGAATGCCGCTTCTTGGATGAGTCCATTTTCTGTTGCCGTAGCTCAAGGAATTGCGGGAATTCCAGTTTTATCTGGGGCTAATTTCCGGTTAATTATGTGGTTTGTCATTACCGGTTTATCAGCTACTTATTTAATGATTTACGCAGAAAAAATTCGGAAAAATCCAACAAAATCCATTGTGTATGATTCTGATGCACACTTTAGAACTTCCATTGAAAAAACAGCCGAAGAACAAAAACCATTTTTATTGGGACATAAAATTATTTTATTAGAAATGGTAGCTGTCCTTATTTGGATTATTTGGGGCGTGACGAAAAAAGGATATTATATTCCAGAAATTGCCTCACAATTTTTCGTAATGGGCTTTGTTTCAGGGGTTACAGCAGTGATTTTCAAACTAGGAATGGGTTGGAATGATATTGCTAAAAGTTTCCAAGCTGGTGCAGCAGATCTTGCTGGAACCGCAATTGTTGTGGGAATGGCCAAAGGAATTTTACTTGTATTAGGTGGTTCAGACGCTAATGTGCCTTCTGCCCTTAATACTATTTTACACAGTATCGGGACACTTTTAACAGGAGTTCCTTCTATGATTGGTGCTTGGATTATGTATATTTTCCAAAGCTTATTCAACTTAGTCGTAACATCAAACTCTGGACAAGCAGCACTAACCATGCCAATTATGGCTCCTCTTGCTGATTTAGTTCATGTTCCAAGACAAATTGCTGTTCTTGCCTTCCAATTAGGTGCTGGCTTTGTGGATGCCTTCACGCCAGTTTCAGCAAGTTTAATTGGTGTTTTAGGCGTAGCGAGAATTGAATGGGCTAAATGGGCTAAATTCCAAATTAAAATGCAAGGATTTTTCTTCTTGTTAGGAACAATCTTTATTATGATTGCAGTTGCCATTGGCTTACAATAATTAAAATTTAAAAAAACTCCTTTTGTCTTTTAGAAAATTTTCTAAAAGATGAAGGGAGTTTTTTAGTTGAATAAAAATTTTTAAAGGAAGTGCTCTTATTTTTTAGTAAACGTTGTGCCCTTTATTTTTAACAAGCAGAATGACTCAAGGAAATAATAAAAAAATGCTATGATAAAAATGAAATTAAAAAATTTTTGCGAAAGGCAGTTGCTGTTTATATGGAAAATAATTTAGTGGATATTTTAATCAATCATCGTTCTGTTCGTGAATTTACTAAAGAAAAAATTAGTGACGACCAGAAAAAAATAATCATTGATGCTGCCCAAATGGCCCCAACTTCTAGCTACTTACAAGCTTATACCATTATTGAAGTGACTGATATGGAAAAAAGAAAAGTCCTAAAAGAAATTTCTGGGGGACAAGAATGGGTAGAAAAAGCCCCAGTAGTTTATTTATTTTGCGCAGATCTTCACCGCATAGAAACATTAATGGAAGTGGATGAGAAGATCTTAGAAAACGTTGAATTATATACAGTAGCCGTGGTGGATGCTTCTTTAGCTGCTCAAAAAGCGTTCATTGCTGCTCAAAGTCTAGGCCTTGGAGGAATTACTGTAGGCGGTATTCGAAATAATATGCCAAAATTAAGCGAACTTTTTAATTTGCCAAGTAAAGTAATGCCTTTATTTTTATTATGTTTAGGTCATCCTAAAGAAGAAAGAGCTAAAAAACCTCGTTTACCGCAAAAAATGATTTTAGGTGAAAATACTTATCCAACTTTTGAGCAAAAAGATCTTATTTCTTATGACCAACAAGTGAGTGAATTTTACAATCACTTAACTAAAGGTGTGGACCAATATTCTTGGACAGAACGTTGCGAACATGCTTTAGCTCAAAAACCCCGCTTTGAAGTCACGGATTTTGTTAAAAAAGCTGGCTTTTTAAATTTAGAGTAGAAAATAATTTAAGCAAGAAAAAAGAGTAGGACAACTGTCTTACTCTTTTTTGGCATTTCTAATAAATGAAAGAAAAAGTCATTTAAAAAAATAAGTCATCTTACCAAGACATTAAAGTGTTTATTATTTGTCCCTATGAGAAAAAATTTTTAACAGAAGGTCTAAGATTTTTAAAATTTAAAGTGGAGCGTTTAGGAAATAATCGTTTTATGTTAAAATACAAAGGATGCACTAAAGGAGGATACACTAATGAGTGAAAAAATTAGATATAAAGCAGTGATTGCCGAAAAAACCTATACAATTATTTCCCCAGAAACAAAAAGTCAGCTGGATTTAGTCACGGAAATGGTCAATGAACAACTAAATGAAATTAAACAATTATCGCCAAATATTTCTAGTGAAGAAGCAGCGATTTTATGCGCAATTAATGCAGTGAACGACCAAGTAAAAAAACAAACAGAACTTTTAATGTTAAAAAAAGAAATGATAGAAGTGAAAAAAGCCAATGCTAGAGTGAAAGAATTAGAGAAAAAAGTGAATAAAATGAATGAAGTAGAAGAAAAAGCACGAATTGCTTTAAAAGAAATGGGCAGTCATCAAGGAGTCAGTGATCCTTTACAAGCCCAACAAATTTTAAATCAAATTCAAAAGCAAAAAATTCAAGATAAAAGCGAGGGATAAAATGTTAACCGTACTTATTTTAATGATACTAGCCCTAGGATTTTACACAGGAGCCAGAAGAGGACTAGTGTTACAAGTTGTTTATACTCTTGGGTATTTCATTTCCTTTTTAGTTGCCAAACACTATTATGCCAAACTAGCTCCAAGTTTAGAATTATACATTCCATATCCAGCAGCCACGTTAGACTCGAAATTAGTCTTTTTCTCTGGAAATGTCATTTTAGAATTAGATAAAGCTTTTTATGCAGCCGTTGCCTTTGCGATTATTTTATTTGCCGGGTGGCTTTTGACACGCTTTATTGGGATTTTTTTCCACAATTTAACTTATTTTCCTTTAATTAACCAAGTGAATTGGTTAGGAGGAGGGCTCTTAAGTTTATTGGTAACTTATGTGTGTCTATTTTTAATTTTATGGATGCTATCTTTGATTCCTTTAGATGTGATTCAAAATTTATTTGCCAAAAGTAGTTTAGCCAAAAATATGGTGGAAAACACACCTATTTTCTCAAAAGAAATTTACAATTTATGGATTACTAAAATCATTCCCGCCCTCTAGTACAGAAAGAAAGGTGATACCTTGAACGAGAAAGTATTACAAACCTTAGAATATGGGAAAATTATTCAACAATTAAACAGTTTTACGGTGACGAAATTAGGCCAAGAAATGGTCGCACAGTTAAAACCGGCTGGAACAAAAGAAAAAGTTTTAGAACTTTTAGAAGAAACGGAAGATGCGTTTAAAGTCTTACGCTTACGAGGAGGCATTCCTGTTGCCCAATTAGAAAATATTGCCCCTCATTTAAAAAGAATTGACATTGGTGCTGATTTAAATGGCACAGAGCTAGCACAAGTGACCCGAGTTTTAACCACTACTAAAGAAGTAGCCGATTTTTTAAAAGAACTAAAAGAGCAAGAACAAGAGTTTATGCATCTTTATGATGCCTTAGAAGAATTGGTTATTTTGCCAGAACTTACCAAACAATTAAAAATAGCCATTGACGAAGACGGCCATGTGACTGATGAAGCTAGCCCGTTACTTAAACAATTGCGCCAGCAAATTAAACGCAGTGAGCAAAATGTGAGAGAACAATTAGACGGTTATTTACGCGGTTCCCAAGCAAAATATTTATCTGATACGATTATTACCATTAGAAATGATCGCTATGTGATTCCAGTGAAACAAGAATACCGCAATGTTTTTGGTGGTGTTGTTCATGATCAAAGTGCATCAGGACAAACTTTATTTATGGAACCTCGCTCAGTGGTGGAATTAAATAATCGTTTGCGCCAACAACAAATTGCTGAACGGGAAGAAATTTCACGAATTTTAGCTGAACTTTCTGCTGCTCTAGTGCCTCATACAAAAGAAATTCATCATAATGCCTATATTTTAGGAAAATTAGATGTAATGAATGCTAAAGCCAAATACGGCAAAGAAATAAAAGGAACTATTCCTACTTTGACCAAAGGAGAAGTGGCTTTATTTAAAGCGCGTCATCCTTTATTGGACCCTAAAAAAGCGGTAGCCAATGATTTAACTTTAGGAAAAGATTATCAAGCCATTGTCATTACAGGACCTAATACAGGTGGAAAAACCATTACTTTAAAAACATTAGGCTTACTGCAGTTAATGGGACAAACTGGTTTGGCTTTACCTGTGGAAGAAAATTCAAAAATTGCTTTATTTGAAGAAATTTATGCTGATATTGGTGATGAACAATCTATTGAGCAAAATTTATCCACTTTTTCTTCTCATATGACGAATATTGTTAAAATTTTAAATAAAGCAGATGAAAAAAGTCTGGTTTTATTTGACGAATTAGGTGCAGGAACTGATCCCCAAGAAGGAGCTGCTTTAGCCATTGCAATTTTAGACGACTTAGGGGCAAAACAAAGTTACGTCATGGCTACCACTCATTATCCTGAGTTGAAAATTTATGGTTATAATCGTCCCAATACCATTAACGCTGCCATGGAATTTGATGTGGATACCTTATCTCCCACGTATCATTTATTAATTGGAGTTCCAGGGCGTTCTAACGCTTTTGAAATCTCCAAACGTTTAGGACTTTCCCCAAGTATTATTCAAAGTGCGAAACAAATTATTGACGGAGAAAGTCAAGATTTAAATGAAATGATTGCTGATTTAGAAAATCAACGGAAAATGACTGAAACAGAATACCATGAACTTTTCCACTATAAAAAAGAAGCGGAAGATCTCTATCACGATTTGCAAAAAGCTTATGAGTATTTCTACACAGAGCGAGAAAATGAATTAGCTAAAGGAAAGAAAAAAGCCAATGCATTAATTGATGAAGCAAAAGAACAAGCGGAAGAAATTATTAAAGAATTGCGAAACAAACAGCTTTCAGGGCAAAATCAAAATATTAAAGAGCATGAATTTATTGCAGCTAAAAGTGCTTTAGATGATTTAAAACAAGAAGACACGTTGAAAAAAAATAAAGTTTTACAAAAAGCCAAAGAAAAGAAAAAATTTAAACCTGGAGACGAAGTAATGTCTGGAACTTACGGACAACGTGGGGTTTTAATTTCGCAAAATTCTAAAGGCAGTTGGCAAGTGCAAATGGGAATTTTAAAAATGAATTTACCAGAAGAAGACTTGACTAAAGTGGTCACAAAAGAACCTGAACAAAAAATTGTTACCATGCGTTCTAGTCAAACCTCTCACGTGTCTCCTTCTTTAGACCTTCGAGGAAAACGTTATGAAGAAGCGTTAAATGAAGTAGATCTTTATTTAGATGCGGCTATTTTAGCAGGCTATCCTCAAGTAACCATTGTTCACGGGAAAGGAACGGGAGCATTACGCCAAGGAATTACGGAATATTTGAAAAATCATTCTAGTGTACAAAAATTTGAATTTGCCCCTAATAACCAAGGAGGCAATGGGGCAACCATTGTTTATTTTAAATAATCTGCGTTAAAATATTCGTTTTTCTGGCTTTTGTTTTCCCCTAAGCAAAAAGTTTAATGCAAAAGTTTTAAAGTGCTATACTTAATTTAATTCAAGAAGAATTAAGGAGGAAATAATAAATGGCTGAAGTTATTACTGATAAAACTTTCCATGAAGCAACTGATGAAGGATTAGTTCTCATTGATTTTTGGGCAACTTGGTGTGGACCTTGTCGCATGCAAGCGCCTATTTTGGAACAATTAGAAATGGATTATGACGAAGATGAATTTAGAGTGGTTAAAATGGATGTGGATGAAAATCCAGAAACTCCTCGTTCATTTGGAATTATGTCCATTCCAACATTATTGTTGAAAAAAGATGGTCAAGTGGTAGAAAAAGTAATTGGTGTTCATACGAAACCTCAATTAAAAGAATTAATTGATCGTCACTTATAAAATTTAACCTTTTCAAAAGTTATAACTTTTGGAAAGGTTTTTTTATCATCTTGACTTTTTTTTCTCATGAGCTAAGCTAAATAAAAAGGACAGGAGGAAAAAGCGTGCCAGAATTTAACCAAGCTAATTATGAACAAGCCATAAAAGATTTAAAAGGTTCTCAAGTTTATGCCACTACTTTACAACACATGATGGAACACTCTATGCCAAAAGATTTTTTAACCGATGAACAATTTACTTGGCTCATTGATCATAGAGATTATTTAGCAGGACTTTTAGTAGTCACTATTGAAGATGAAAAAATTCCAGAAGAAAAAAGAGACTTGCCAGAAAACTTACCAGATCTTTTAAGAGCTTGGGAAAAAGAATTAACCTTGCAAATGACTTTTTTAGGAGGCGTTTTTCAAGAAGTTCAAAGTATTACAGAGGATACAAAAGATGCTCCTTTAACAGAAGGAGAAGCAAGACGCATGAAAGCGGCCATTAGTGATTTAATGCAAGCTAACCGACAAGAACAAAAAGAAACAAGAGAATTAATTCCTGTGTTGGAGACGATTAAATCTCATCCAGTTAAGGCTTTAAATCAAGGAACAACTTTAAAATCTACAGAAAAAAAAGGATTTCTCGCCAGAATCTTTGGCAAATAATGACATCCACGATAAAATAATGGAAAGAGAATTTTTTTCTTTCCATTATTTTTTTATAGCTATTGTTATCTAAGAAATAACTATTTAAGAGAAAAAAAGTTTGTGAAATTTTGCACGGTTTAATTGTGAATGAAAGAGCAATCATTGCTTGTTTAAAAGTAATTACCTTGTTAAAATCCCTTTGTGAAAGGGAAATAACTGTTAAATTAATGTGATTTTTATCACAAAAAGTCTTGAATAATTCTTTTTTTATTGTTATGATACAAAAGTAATCGAAAGAAAAAATAAATTTTAAAACATAAACTCAGGAGGAATTTTTAATGGTTAAGACAATTGCCCCCAAAGAAACAGTTGAAAAAAGTTCTTTAGATATTGCCAGAGAATATACAGGAGGATTAGTAGAAAAAGCTTTAGTTGCTGCTGATGAATATTCTCATTTTTCTCAAGAAGAAGTAGATAACATTGTGGCTGCTGCTGCTCTTGCTGGATCAGAGGCTGCTTTAGAACTTGCTCATGAAGCTGTTGCTGAAACAAAACGTGGAGTTGTAGAAGATAAAGATACTAAAAATCGTTTCGCCACAGAAAATGTTTATAATTCAATTAAACACGACAAAACAGTCGGTGTCATTGGTCAAGATAAAATTACAGGACAAATTCAAATTGCTGCCCCTCTTGGAGTGTTAGCAGGAATTGTACCAACTACAAATCCAACTTCCACCGCTATGTTTAAAACGTTAATGGCTTTAAAAACAAGAAATGCAATTGTTTTTGCTTTCCATCCACAAGCACAAAATTGTTCCGTTCACGCGGCAAAAATTTTATACGATGCAGCTGTTAAAGCCGGCGCACCAAAAAATATTGTTCAATGGGTAGAAAATCCTTCACTAGACAATACAAGTGCTTTAATTCAAAATCCAAAAATTGCTTCTATTTTAGCAACAGGTGGACCAGGAATGGTTAACGCTGCTTTGAAATCAGGAAATCCTTCCATGGGTGTTGGTGCTGGTAATGGTGCTATTTATGTGGATCATACAGCTTATTTGGACCGAGCAGTAGAAGATTTACTTCTTTCAAAACGTTTTGATAATGGAATGATTTGTGCTACAGAAAACTCGGCAGTTGTAGAAGCACCTGTTTATGATGAATGGTTAGAAAAAATGCAAGAAAAAGGAGCTTACTTAGTTCCTAAAGGCGACTACGAAAAAATTGCCAACTTCGTCTTTAATGATCATCACGGAGTAAATGGTGCTGTTGCTGGTATGTCTGCTGCTTGGATTGCTGAACAAGCAGGAGTTGAATTACCAAGTGATAAAGATGTGATGTTGTTTGAATTAGACAAGAAAAATATTGGGGAAAAACTTTCTTCCGAAAAATTATCTCCATTATTATCTGTTTATAAAGCAAAAGACCGCAAAGACGGAATTGAAATTGTGGCAGCTTTATTAGATTATCAAGGAGCAGGACACAATGCTGCTATTCAAATTGGTTCTCAAGCAGATCCATTTATTACTGAATACACAGAAAAAACAAAAGCTGCACGGATTTTAGTAAACCAACCAGATTCCATTGGTGGAATTGGGGATATTTATACGGATGCCTTAAAAGCAAGTTTAACTTTAGGGACCGGGTCATGGGGGAAAAATTCATTGTCACACAATTTATCCACTTCAGATTTATTAAACGTGAAAACTGTTGCTAAAAGAAGAAATCGTCCACAATGGGTTCGTTTACCAGAAAAAATTTACTACGAAAAAAATGCTATTTCTTATTTGCAAGATGAAGTAGAAAATATTTCTCGGGCCTTTATTGTAGCCGATCCTGGAATGGTTCAATTTGGTTTTGTGGATACTGTTTATTCTCAATTAGAATTAAGAGATGAACCAGTTAAAACAGCCATTTATGGGACTGTTCAACCAGATCCAACTTTAGGACAAACCATTGAAATTGCTCAACAATTAAGACAATTTAGACCAGATACCATTATTGCTTTAGGTGGTGGCTCTGCTTTAGATGCAGCGAAAATTGCGCGTTACATTTATGAATATTCTCTAGATGAAGAGGCAGACTTTTTAGATAACTACGAAAAAGTAAGCGAATTGTTCTTTAAACTACAACAAAAATTCTTAGATATTAGAAAACGGGTTGTTAAATTTAAAAAACAAAATGAAACTAAATTAATCGCTATTCCAACAACTTCAGGAACAGGTTCAGAAGTAACTCCATACTCTGTTATTACAGATGATCATACTCATGTGAAATATCCTTTAACAGATTATGAATTAACACCACAAGTGGCCATTGTGGATCCAGAATTTGTGTTAACTGTTCCAAGAAGAACCGTTGCTTTATCAGGGTTAGATACTTTATCTCATGCCTTAGAATCTTATGTTTCAGTGATGGCTTCTGATTTCACTCGTCCATGGTCATTACAAGCGATTAAATTAGTGTTTGAAAACTTAGTAGACTCTTATAACTTTGATCCGAAAAATCCTACTTTAAGAGGAGAACAAGCTAGAGAAAATATGCATTATGCAGCCACTCTAGCTGGAATGGCCTTTGCCAATGCTTTCCTTGGTATTAACCATTCTATTGCTCATAAATTAGGAGGAGAATTTGGTTTACCACACGGTTTAGCAATTACTATTGCCATGAATTCAGTGATTCGTTTCAATGGGGCTTCTGGTAAAGTAAAACGCACACCATACCCACGTTATGAAGTTTATCGGGGACAAAAAGATTACGCAGACATTGCTCGTGCTTTAGGTCTTAAAGGAAAAACTGATGCTGATTTAGTTGAAGCTTTATGCCAAAAAATTGATGAATTAGCAGCATCTTTAGACGTGGTACCTAAACTTTCTGCAAATGGCGTTACTAAAGAAGCCTTTGATGCAGCAATTGATAAATTGCCAGCCCTTGTTTATAACGACCAATGTACTTCAGCTAACCCAAGACAACCAAGTATTGCTGAACTTCGCGAATTATTAATTGAAGAATTTTAAGTTTAAACAGGAAAAAGGACTGACCGAAAATTTTCGGTCAGTCCTTTTTATTTGTAAATATTTTTAATAATGTCATCATAGTCAGGCATTAAAAAAGGCGGTAAGGTAAATTCTTCTCCTAAGTGCTCTAAAGAAGCGTCAATGGTAAATCCAGGTGTTGCCGTGGCAAATTCTACGCGATTGCCCCCAGGTTCTCTAATGTACAGACTCTTAAAATAGCCGCGTGAAATTATTTTTTCAATGTTCCAGTTTTGCCCTTGTGCTTTTTTATGTAATGCTTCTAATTCTTGGTCGCCTTTGACTAAAAAAGCAATGTGGTCAATGGAACCTTTTCCCATATGGGTTTCTTTTTCATTTGGACTTTTTACAATAGAAAAGAAATGGTTTTCGTCAAAGAAAATTTTTCCTTCTTCGTTACTTTTCCAGTCTAATAATTGTTCAAAAAATCCCTGGGTTTTTTCTACATGGGGAACATGAAATTCACTGGAACGAATAGTTAAAATTTGTTTTTCTTTAGGCACTGGACTTTTTTTGACAAAATGATTTTCTTTTAAAGGGGGAAGAGAAGTTTCAGTTAAAGAAAGTTTTACTTTATCAGGATCGAGAAAATTTAAGGTCTTTTCATTTTTTTCATAAGGAATATTTGCTTTTAAAAGGCGCTCTTCCCAATAAGCTAAACTATTTTTTGGCAAATTAAAACCGATTGTTTCAATGCTGTGTTGGTTATCATAACGGGAGCCAAGGCGAGGAACCACAAAAAAAGTAATCACCGTCCCAGGAGTACCAGCATAATCTCCATAATACCAATGAAGCATCCGATGATTTTCTTGGTTCACTGTATTTTTTATAAAACGGAGGCCTAAAAATTCAGTATAAAAAGCTAAATTTTTTTCTTTATCTCTAGTGAGTAAAGAAATATGGTGGAAATTTTTCATATTAAACCCTTCCTTCTTAATTTAAAAAAAGTGTAACCATAAATGGTAAATTTTTCCAAGAATTTGTTCTTAGGTTGTTTTCTGGTGTACAATAGAAAAGAATTTGGAGAAAAAGGGGATAAATATGTTAAGTACAGAAGATTTTGATTTTGAATTGCCAGAAGAACTCATTGCCCAAACACCTTTAAAAGATCGTTCTTCTTCACGACTTTTAGTGTTAGATCATACTACTGGAAAAATTTCTGATAAACATTTTACAGACATTATTGATGAGCTCAATCCAGGGGATGCTTTGGTGATGAACGATACGCGGGTTTTACCTGCACGTCTTTACGGAGTGAAGCCAGATACTGGAGGACATTTAGAAGTATTGCTTTTAAATAATACTTCAGGAGATACTTGGGAAACGTTAATTAAACCAGCAAAAAGAGCTAAAGTCGGTACAGTGATTGAGTTTGGTGAAGGTAAATTAAAAGCGGTGGTCAAAGAAGAATTAGAACATGGGGGCCGAATGATTGAATTTTCTTATGAAGGAATTTTTCTAGAAATTTTAGAATCCTTAGGGGAAATGCCTTTGCCTCCTTACATTAAAGAACATTTAGAAGACCCTGAACGTTATCAAACCGTTTACGCTAAAGAAAATGGTTCCGCAGCAGCACCTACTGCGGGTCTTCATTTTACGAAAGAATTATTAGAAAAAATTTCCGCAAAAGGAGTAACCTTAGTTTATTTAACCTTGCATGTCGGGTTAGGTACTTTCCGTCCAGTTTCAGTGGAAAATGTGGAAGAACACCATATGCATTCTGAATTTTATCGCTTAACGGAAGAAGCCGCGGAAACCTTGAATAAAATTAAAGCAAATGGTGGAAGAATTGTTGCAGTAGGGACGACTTCCATTCGTACTTTAGAAACCATTGGAACAAAATTCAAGGGAGAAATTAAAGCGGATAGTGGCTGGACAGATATTTTCATTAAACCAGGTTATGAATTTAAAGTGGTAGATGCTTTTTCTACTAATTTTCATTTGCCAAAATCAACGTTAGTCATGTTAGTTTCAGCCTTTGCTGGAAGAGAAGAAGTGTTAGGGGCATATGAACATGCTGTTAAAGAAAAATATCGCTTCTTCTCCTTTGGGGATGCTATGTTTGTGAAATAAGTTAAAAAAAATACCGTTCTCTTTTGAGAACGGTATTTTTTAATTATTTACGCTTTTGTTGTTTTCCAGCGTTACGCCCTTTATTTGAAGAATTATTTTTATGAGTCACTTTCTTTTCTTCCACAGGGGTAACATCTTTTCTAACAATGGGTTTAATCACTGTTTTTGGTGGATTTTGTTTTAATTCTTCGGAAATTTGTGCTTTAATTTTTGGTTTCATAATGACATTACTTATATAAGTTTGCGCCATGGAGAAAATTCCCCCGATGATCCAGTACAACGTCACTCCAGCAGGAGAGCTAAAAGAGAAGAAAAGAATCATTAAAGGATTCATTAACATCATGGTTTTCATGGTTTTTCTTTGAGCTTCAGGAACCCCAATCATGCTCACTAAGCTAACACCTAAATAAGAAAGTCCAGCTAATGCTACGAAAATTAAATTTCTCTCTCCAAGATTAACTCCAAAGAAAGTAGAAGTAGAAATACCTTCAGTGTATTGTGCGGCGTAAAACAGGGCAGAGAAAATTGGCATTTGAATTAATAAAGGTAAACATCCAATCCCCCCTGTCATGCTCACACCATTTTCTTTGTATAAAGCAGACATTTCCATTTGCGCTTTTCGTTGTTCTTCCACAGTGGTAGCGGCTTTTAAATTGGCTTGTGCCACATCCATTTGTGGTTTTAAAGCAGCCATTTTTTCTTGTTGAATAATACTAGAGCGAGATTGATGCAATCCAAGAGGTAAAATAATTAAGCGGACAATAATGGTAATTAAAATAATGGCAAACCCATAATTTCCTCCCATTAAATTAGCAAAATAATCCATAGCAAAACTCATGGGACGTACAAGATATAAATAAACCCAGCCTTTTCCAGTTGGGGAGCCATCAGCAGCTCGTTGGACACAGCCACTTAAAAATAACACAGCAGACAAAATTCCACCGGCTAACAGCCACTTATTAAATTTTTTCATTGAATTCTCCTTTAAGTCATTGGTTAACAAGGAATATGATACAGAAGTTTTCCAAGTATTTCAATGGTTCAAAGAAATTTCGGATAAATTTAAGAATTCTTCTTTTAAAAAATTAAAGAACGACTTTAAACTTTTCGTAGTCAGGTAAGGTATCGTCTTTTTCCATGGAAAAATTTTCCACTTTGCCACTAGGACTAGGAGAAGCTTTAACGGCTTTAATAAAAAGAGCCATATTTTCTTTAGTCCCCACAGCTTCCATATAAACTGATCCGTCTGCTAAATTTCTAACAAGACCCTTAATCTTTAATTTATCTGCGACGATTTTAGTCATGTAACGAAAGCCTACTCCTTGGACTCTACCTGAAACGGTGATTTTTACTTTTTCCATAAGAATGCTCCTTTTAAAGTGATTAATTAATGGGTGAGTATTTATTTCATGAGAGTTTCATTACTACTTGTTTAATTTAATTGTAGCGAGATTTAAAAAAAACGGCAAATTCTTTGGTAAAATCAAGTATACTGTTTAAGAGGTGAGAAACGTGATTACAGCTAAAGATAATAAAAAAATAAAAGAGGCAAAAAAATTACATCAAAGAAAATTTCGCAAAGCAAGTGAAACTTATTTAATAGAAGGATTTCATTTAGTGGAAGAAGCCCATTTTGCTAAAGCTAGTTTAAAAGAAATTTTTGTCACGGAAAAATTTTTACAAGAAGGACCCACGTGGCTTGATCAATATAATTTAAATTTAGTTACACCAGAAATTATTGACTATTTGTCAGAACTTCCTAAAAACCCAGGAATCATTGCTGTGGCGACTTTTTTTCCTGAAACAAAACCCCAAGATTTTAAAGGAAGCTATTTGCTCTTAGATCGCATTCAAGATCCGGGGAATTTAGGAACCATGATTAGAACAGCAGATGCTTTTGGTCTTTCTGGAGTCGTCTTAGGGGAAGGAACCACAGATTTATACCAAGGAAAAGTCTTACGCGCATTACAAGGCAGTCAGTATCATTTGCCGATTTATTTCGCTGATTTAAAAACATGGATTGAAAAAGCCCAAAGAGAAAAAATTCCTGTTTATGGAACAGAACTTAATGAAAAAGCCATTTCTTTAACAAAAGTTTCTAAAAGAAAAGATTTTTGCGTTATTTTAGGAAATGAAGGTCAAGGAGTCAGCCGAGAGCTTTTAGAATTAAGCGATGAAAATATTTTTATTCCCATGAAAGGCCAAGCGGAGTCATTTAACGTGGGAGTTGCCTGTGGAATTCTTTTATATGAGCTAACGAAGGAAGATTAAGAAAATTTAAAGGAAGACTTTATTTTTTATTAATCCATAGTTTTTTGAAAATTCCCATGCTATACTCAAGAAGTTCGCAGAAGTAAAAATACTTCTAGCTAAAAAAGGGGAACGCGACAATATGACAAAAAATTGGCAACTGGATGAAGAATATCTTTCCTATGTGTCCGAACTTTTAGAGACTCCGGAAGTTAAAAAATTAGCAAATTATAAACAGCATATTCACTCTAACCGTTTAGAACATTCTATTAGCGTTTCTTACAACAGCTATTTGTGGGCTAAAAAATGGCATGTGAATGCAAAAGCTTGTGCTAGAGCAGGTCTTTTACACGATTTGTTTTACTATGATTGGCATACAACAAAATTTGACGAAGGCTCTCATGCTTATATGCATCCAAGAATTGCTTGTAAGAATGCTGAAAAAATCACAGAATTAAGCGATCTTGAAAGAGATATTATTATTAAACATATGTGGGGAGCAACGGTGGCCTTACCTAAATATAAGGAAAGTTACATTGTGACTTTCGTGGATAAATATTGTGCTATTAAAGAATCTATGGAACCTATGACTAATCGTTTGAAAAAAGGTTTCAAAAAGAAATCCACAAGTCAAAGTATTTAAGATGAACCATAAAGAACTTAACTGATGATTTTCATGAGTTAGGTTCTTTTTTTTGTAAATTTTTAAAGAGTACTTTTTTTAGGTCTATGCTATAATAATAAGGATTTTGCCAGTAAAGGACGTGAAGTAATGGAAGGCATTATAGGTGTTTATAAAAAACCGGGAATGACCAGTCATGATGTTGTTTTTCGGTTAAGAAAAATATTAAAAACAAAAAAAATTGGTCACGCTGGAACTTTAGATCCAGCCGTTTCTGGCGTCTTGCCTATTTGTATTGGAAAAGCGACTAAAGGAGTAGAATTTCTGCAAGATTCAGGGAAAATTTATTCAGGAAGGATTCAACTGGGAAAAAGTACCACAACAGAAGACGCTGAAGGAGAAGTAGTGGAAGAGGTTTTCCTTAAAGAAGTCGTCCCAGAAGAAATCATAAAAAAAGAAATGCTTCAACTCACAGGAACGATCACCCAAATTCCTCCAATGTTTTCAGCTGTTAAAGTGAAAGGAAAAAGACTTTATGAATATGCTAGAGCTGGAGAAACAGTGGAACGCCCCAAAAGAAAGGCAGAGATTTATGATTTTCAACTAACGTCGCCAGTGACTTTTAATGAAAAAACTGGCACAGAAGATTTTTCTTTTGTGGTAAGTTGTGGCAAGGGGACTTATGTGAGAACTTTAGCAGTAGATTTAGGAAAAGCTCTAGGATATCCTGCTCACATGACGTCTTTAGTTCGAGAAAAAGCTGGGGGAATTTCTTTAGATGAATGTTTAACCCTTGAGGAAATTAAAGAAAAGGTCGAAGGTGGAGAAGATCTCAGCCCATTTATTAAACCTTTAGAGTTTGCTTTTTCAAAATTTCCTAAAATAAATATCTCTTCTGAATTATGGGAAAAAGTGAAAAATGGAGCTGTTTTGTCAGCAAAAGATTACCCAGAGTTTTCTCAAAAAGAACAAGTGGCTTTATTTTATCAAGATAAAATTGTGAGCCTTTACCAAAAACATCCGACAAAATTACATTTATATAAACCCCAAAAAGTATTACGCAATGGAGGAGAAGCGCAATGGAAGTGATTAATTTACATCATCCTTATGAAGAAAAACAAATTCCAACAGGAGATGTTGTTTTAGCTCTTGGTTTTTTTGATGGGTTGCATAAAGGTCATCAAGCAGTCATTGCAGCAGGAAAAAAAGAAGCGAACAAAAGAAACCTTCCTTTAGCTTTAATGACGTTTAACCAACATCCTTCCATTGTTTTTCATAAACAAAATCCGGAAATTTCTCAGTATTTAACGAATTTACCAGAGAAAAAACGCTTGTTAGAAACTCTAGGAGTGGATATTTTATATGTGGTAGAATTCACCAGTGATTTTGCTGCCCTTTTTCCCCAAGATTTTGTAGATCAATATATTGTAGGACTTCATGGAAAAGTAGTGGTGTGTGGCTTTGATTACACTTATGGTCCGAAAGATATTGCCGATGTAGCTCACCTGCCACATTATGGAAAAGGAAGATTTCTCTTAAAAGCTATTGAAAAATACGAAGAAGATGGGGAAAAAGTTAGCTCCACGAGAATTCGTGAAGATTTGCGAAGTGGGAAAATAGAAGAAGCGAATGAATTATTAGGCCGTCCTTATTCTTTTTCTGGTGTGGTTGTTCACGGTGAAGCGAGAGGAAGAACTTTAGGCTATCCCACAGCAAACTTGCAAGTAGCTGAAGATGTTTTTATTCCCACTATTGGAGTTTACGCGACGAAAATTTTAGTGAAAAAGAAATGGTATATCGCTATGACCTCAGTTGGGCATAATAATACCTTTGGGGAAGGACGAGACTTATCTGTTGAAGTGAATATTTTGCATTTTAATGGGGATATTTACGGAGAAAAAGTGGTCTTAGAGTGGTATCATCTGTTGCGTCCCCAAGTAAAATTTAAAAACGCTGAAGAATTAATCACTCAATTAGGACAAGACAAAATGGACACTGAAAATTATTTTAAATAAGGAAAAAAACTGTGGCATTTCTATGCCACAGTTTTTTTGTATTTCTTAAAGTAAAAATTCTTCAAACACTAAATTTCCTAAGAGCAAACTTTTTCTAGTTAGGAAAAGACGATTGTTTTTCAATTCTACTAGTCCATCACTTAATAATTTTTTAGTGACGGTTCCAAAAACCTCCTCATAGGAGACTTGAAATTTTTCTTCAAAGTGTGAGAGAGAAACTCCTTCTTTTTTCCGAAGACCTAAAAACATTTCTTCTTCCATTTGATTTTTTTTGCTTAAAGTTTCTTCTTCTAAAAGAGGAAGCTGTTCATTATTTAAGGCGTTTAAATAATGAGGAACAGGGCCTAAATTTTTATACCGTTTATTACCTAAATATCCAGAAGCTCCTGCTCCAAAACCAAAGTAATGTTCATTATTCCAATACATTAAATTATGCTTGGACTGGAAACCAGCTTTAGAAAAATTACTAATTTCATATTGGAAAATATTATTTTTCTCTAAACGCTCTTTAGCAAGGTCAAACATATCCGCTGCCACATCGTCACTTGGTAAAACCAAATGTCCTTGCCGCACCCAATTCATAAAATAAGTTTTATTTTCTAAAATTAAGGAATATAAAGAATAATGGGGTAGGTCAAGAGACAAAGCGTCATTTAACGTGGCAGAAAAATTATCCATACTTTGTCCGGGTAAAGCGTAAATCAAGTCAATAGATACATTGTGAAAGCCCACTTTATCTAAACGTTTCATGGTGGTAAAAATATCTTCCCGGTTATGACTTCGCCCAATTTTTTTCAATAACTCATTGTCAAAAGTTTGAACGCCTAAAGAAATTCTATCTACTTTATGATCTAATAAGACTTTCATTTTGTCTTCTGATAAATCTCCTGGATTTGCTTCAACTGTAAATTCTTGTAGTTTTTCCGGGAATAGTTCATTGACACCAGTAAGTAAAACATCTAATTGGTGCGCACTTAAAGCAGTGGGTGTACCTCCGCCAATATATAAGGTCTCTAGTGTTCGAGGATATTTTTTCATTGTTAAAGAAATTTCTTTAAGTAACCCTTGGATATAGTCATCCACAGGTTGTCCTTTTAAGAAAAATTTATTAAAGTCGCAATAAAAACAAATTTGCTCACAAAAAGGAATATGAATGTAAGCAGCGATTTTTTTTAGGTCATGATTCGTCATTATGAATTCCTTTCAAAAAGTTACAATGTTTTTTTTCAGCTTCTTGATTTTAGCACAGGTTGAAAAAACATTATACTAAAGAAAAAAATTTTCCCCAAGTGAGCTAAAAATAAAGATTTTTATAAATTAGCACTCATAAATAAAGAGTGCTAATTTTTGGTGTTTTTTCCTTGACATTCCTTCTAAGACTTGATATGATGACTTTGGATTTAGCACTTGGAGTAAATGAGTGCTAGAAAAGAGGTGAGTCATTTGCTTACAAAAAGACAAGAAGACATCCTTTTCCTAATTATCCAAACTTATACCACGACACATAGTCCTGTTGGTTCGAAATTTTTAATGTCTGCTGGAATTAAAGCTTCTAGTGCAACTATTAGAAATGAAATGAGTATTTTAGAAGAAAAAGGATTGCTCCAAAAAACCCATTCTTCTTCTGGACGTATTCCCTCTTTTTCTGGCCTACGTTACTATGTGGATCATTTAGTTTCCCCAAGTAATATTCCCCATCCTGAAATCCAAATGATTCAAAACGCTTTTCAGCAACCTTTTAAAGAAATTGATGATATTATTGAAACTTCGGCGAAAATTTTATCTCAATTAACAAGCTACACTGCTTTTTCTTTAGGGCCTGAATTAAAAGAGCGCCGGTTAACTGGTTTTCGGATTGTACCTTTAAATGATTATCAAGTTATTGCTTTAATCATTACTGATTATGGGAATGTGGAAAGTCAAATTTTTAATATTCCACCAGAAATTGAAAGTTCAGATTTACAAAAAATGGTAAACATTATTAATGAACGTTTAGTAGGTGAAGATCTTTTAAGTGTCTATCACAAATTACGCACAGAAATACCTTTAATTTTACAACGGTATTTCCAATCCCCATTAAATATGAGTCAACTTTTTGATGAATTATTTAATCAAACGTTTATGGACCATGTTTTTGTTGGTGGAAAAATGAATTTGTTAGATTTTCATTTTCATAAGGATATGGAACAATTTCGCTCTGTTTATTCCTTAATTGAAAATAGACAAGCAATTAGCGAACTTTTAGAAAAACAAATGCTCAATGAAAATAGTATTGCTGTTGCTATTGGAGATGAAATTGGGAATGAAGCTTTAGACGATATGTCAATGATTACTGCTAGTTATGAAGTTTCAGGTCACGGAAAAGGAACTATTGCTTTATTGGGACCTACTGTGATGCCTTATTCAAAAATTATTGGCTTAATGAAAGTTTTTTCTAAAGAACTTTCCCAAGGATTAACAGATTATTACCAACGCTTAGATCGGGAAGAATAATTAAGGAAGAAGGGACATAAGTGACAAAAGAAATGAATGAAGAAAATAATCTTAAAGAAGAAAATCTGAAAGAAGAAAATCTTAAAGAAGAAAATCTGAAAGAAGAACCTGTTGAAGAAACAACTGAAAAAG
>CAMJVA010000003.1 GCA_946409145.1 uncultured Enterococcus sp.
GCGCTCCTAATTTTAAGTCGAATATTAAAAACAACACTGCTTGACAAAGAACCAAATATTTGTGCTAAATTTTTGCTTATTCTTCGTGGTACCAGTTGTAGTGATAAGTTCCTGGTTTGTCTTTTCTTTGATAAGTGTGGGCCCCAAAGAAATCTCGTTGGGCTTGAATAAGATTAGCTGGAAGATTTTCAGCCCGGTAAGAATCATAATAAGCAATGGCTGAAGAAAAGGCAGGAACTGGGACTCCTTGTTTTACAGCAAGGGCCACCACGTCTCTTAGACTTTCTTGATATTTACTTGTAATGTCTTTAAAGTAATCATCTAACAATAAATTGTTTAACTGTGGGTCTTTTTCAAAGGCATCGGTAATTTTTTGTAAAAATTGTGCCCGAATAATACACCCTGCTCGCCAAATTTGGGCAATGTTGCCGTAAGGTAGATTCCAATTATATTCTTCACTGGCAGCTTTTAATTGCGCAAAGCCTTGGGCGTAACTCATAATTTTTGAGAAGTATAAGGCTTGACGAATTTTTTCTATTAATTGGTCTTTATCTTCTGTTACAGGACTTTCTTTAGGACCACTTAAGACTTTACTAGCCACCACTCGTTCTTCTTTGTAAAAAGAAATGAACCGTTGGAAAACAGATTCAGTAATTAAAGATAATGGCACTCCTAAATCAAGGGCAGATTGAGAGGCCCATTTACCTGTTCCTTTGTTAGCTGCTTCATCTAAAATCACTTCAACAATAGGCAAACCTGTTTCTTCGTCGACTCTTGTTAAAATGTCTTGGGTAATATCAATCAAATAGCTATCTAATTCCCCTTTATTCCATTCTTTAAAGATTCCTTGAATGTCATTCACAGATAAACCTAAGACTCTTTGTAATAAGTCGTAAGATTCAGCGATTAATTCCATATCACCATATTCAATTCCATTATGGACCATTTTTACATAATGACCGGCTCCATCTGGACCAATATAAGTGACACAAGGTTTTCCGTCTTCTGCTTTAGCAGCAATTTGTTCTAAAATATCACTGACTAAATCATAAGCTTCTTTTTGTCCACCAGGCATTAAGGAAGGTCCTTTTAAGGCGCCTTCTTCTCCACCAGAAGTTCCCATACCAATGAAATTAACTCCAGATTCAGCTAACATGGCATTTCTTCTTTGAGTGTCTTTAAAGAAAGTATTTCCTCCGTCAATTAAAACGTCGCCTTTGTCTAATAAAGGTAAAATTTCTTGAATGGTTGCATCAGTAGGTGCCCCAGCTTTGACCATTAAAATAATTCTTCTTGGAATTTCAAGAGAGGAAACGAAATCTTCTAAAGAATAAGTGGGAAACAAATTTTTATCTGGATGCTCTGCAACCACATCTTTTGTTTTTTGTCCTGTTCGATTAAATAAAGAAACGGAATACCCGCGGCTTTCAATATTTAATGCTAAATTTTTTCCCATTACTGCCATACCTACTACACCAATTTGTTGTGCCAAAAACTTATCCCCCTTTAACAAGTTACCTTGTTACCTTTTTTTAATTTCTTTATTAATTATAGCCTAAGTTTACCATTTTCTAAACAAAAAAATCTCAGGCTCCATGGTTAGCCTGAGATTTTATCTAAATATCTGTTATATTTAGTTTTCAGTTACGACTTCTTTACCGTCGTATTGACCGCAATTGGCACAAACGTGATGAGAACGTTTCATTTCACCACAGTTAGGGCATGGATTTAATCCTGCAATGGTTAATTTATAATGTGTCCGACGTTTGGCTTTTTTAGCTTTAGAAGTTCTTCTTGCTGGTACTGCCACGTTACTCCACCTCCTTAAAAAGTTCTTGCAGTCAAGCTGCAATATTCCAATCTAGAAAAAATTAGTCTTCTTTAAAAAGATCTCCTAATTTTGCTAGACGAGGATCAATGTGTTGTTCTTCTAACTTTTTCTTTTCATATTCTTCTTCTGATAAAACTTCCCAAAAGTCACCTTTAGGATAATTTTCACCAGCTAATTCCTCCTCAGTTAATACTTGAGTAGGAATGGAAAGAATCAAATAATCTTCCACTGCTTCTGTTAGGTCAATGACATTATCTACTACGGTTACTTGATCTTTACTGAGAGTACTTTCAGCAAGTTGTTCTTTCGTAACATAGATTTCTTCAATAGACTCATTAACAGGAAATAAAACAGGGGTTAAAGAACGAGTAGAAGGGATTGTTAATGTTGCTTTGATTTGTAAATGAAGGAGCGTTTCCTTTTTACTAGGAATCAAAAGACCAGAAACGAAAACTTCAGACATATCGATGAGCGCATTATAGCGTTTCAATAAGGCCTCTTTCATTTCAAGAGTCTCATGAATTTCAATGGGACTGTCAAAATGTTTTTTTAATTCTTGCACGGAAAATTTCATCTGTTCACCTCTACGCAACACAAGCAATTATACAGTTTCCTAAAAACCTTGTCAATGAAAATTTCTTGACAGGTTTTCTTTTTTTTCACAAAAAAGGAAGTGGGATACAATGATTCCACTCCCTTCTTATTTTTAGCAATTAGTGTCTTTGTTGATTAAATGGCTGTAACAACGCCGCGGTAAACTAAACCACGTCTTGAATCAACAGTGACGATTTCACCGTCTTTAATAATTGTTGTAGCATTTTTTCCATTAACAATGACTGGAATATCTTTAGCAATACCAACAACAGCAGCATGACTTGTTAGTCCGCCTTCTTCAACGACTAATGCAGCAGCTTTATCAATAGCTGGCATGTAGTCTTTGTCAGTTGTAGGAACAACTAAAATATCTCCATCAGTCATTTTTTCATTAGCTTCTTTAGCATCATGAGCCACAACCGCTTTACCAGAAACAGCTTTAGAACCTACACCTTGCGCAGAAAGGATTTCTCCACCTACAAGTTGGATTTTCATGATATTGGTTGTACCACTTTCACCCACAGGAACACCAGCAGTGATTAAAATAAGATCTCCTTCTTTAGCCATGCCTAGTTCAACTGCTTTTTTAGTAGCAAGTTCAAACATTTCATCTGTGTTAGATGGTTTTTCAGCAACTGTAGGATAAACTCCCCAGTTAACCATTAAACCACGACGAGTTCTTTCGTCAAAAGTAACAGCTAAAATATCAGCATCTGGACGGTATTTAGAAATCATTCTTGCAGTGTAACCAGATTCAGTTGCAGCAACGATTAATTTAACTCCTAAGTTTTTAGCAGCGCGAGCTACAGATAAACCGATTGTTTCTGTTACATCAGTTTTATCAAATTGGTTAATTTGGTAACTTTTTAGTTCGTTTAAAGCTTCTTCAGCTTTTTCGTTAATTCTAGCCATCGTTGCAACTGCTTCAACTGGGTAATCGCCGTTTGCAGATTCTCCAGATAACATTGTTGCATCTGTTCCGTCAAACACAGCGTTAGCAACGTCAGAAGCTTCAGCTCTTGTAGGACGAGGATTTTGTTGCATTGATTCTAACATTTGAGTTGCTGTAATAACTGGTTTACCTAAAGCATTACATTTTTTAATAATGCGTTTTTGAACCATTGGCACGTTTTCTGGTGGAATTTCAACACCCATGTCTCCACGAGCAACCATAATTCCGTCAGTTACTTTTAAGATTTCGTCAATGTTGTCGATACCTTCTTGAGATTCAATTTTAGAGAAGATTTGCACGTGAGTCATATCTTTTTCTTCTAAAATTTCTTTAATATCTAATACGTCTTGTGCTTTACGAACGAAACTTGCAGCAATGTAGCTGATTTCGTTGTCTAAACCAAAGCGAATATCGTCAGCATCTTTTTCAGTGATACCAGGTAAGGAAATAGAAACTCCAGGAGCATTAACCCCTTTTTTAGAGCCTAAAAGTCCAGCATTTTCAACTTCTGTTACTAATTCACGATTAGCTTCGTCTTTTTCAGTAATTTTCATGTCAATTAAACCATCATCAAATAAAATGTGGCCACCAACGTGAACATCATCAAAAAGTCCTGGGTAAGTGACAGCGATTTTTTCTTTAGAACCAATATGTTCTCCGTCCATAGAAATACGAACAATATCGCCTACTTCAAATTTAATTTTACCAGTTTCAGTACCTTGAACTGTTGTTCTGATTTCAGCACCTTTAGTATCTAGTAAAAGAGCTACTGTTTTACCAGTTAGTCTTTCAGCTTCGTGCACTAAAGTCATCCGGCCTAATTGTTCTTCATGATCCCCATGAGAAAAGTTGAAACGGAAAATATTGGCACCAGATTCAATAAGTTTGGAAATTGTTTCCACGTCATTACTTGCTGGTCCTAAAGTACTTACGATTTTTGTTTTTTTCATTACCTATAATCGCTCCAATTCTATTTATTTAACAGCAATTCCTTGCTATTTTACCAAATTAATAAGAAATCTCTTGATTTAAGCCATAAAGACTTAAATCTGGTTTGTGTTTATGATTTTCTAGGGTATCAATGATTTCTGAAGCTACCATTTCTTCATCTACGACCCCAATACATAAGCCACCTTTACCTTGTTCAAGAAGTTCCACTGCATAAGCACCAAATTTAGAAGCTAACACCCGGTCTCTCGCACTTGGAGAACCTCCCCGTACAACGTGACCTAAAATAGAAACTCGCACATGGAAGTTACCGAATTCGCTTAATTTTTCAGCAAATTCATTACCACCCATAACCCCTTCAGCTAACACAATGAGACAATGTTTTTTCCCACGGTCCCGGCCTTCTTGAATTTTTCTAGCCACTTCCGCAATATCAAAATTATGTTCTGGGATAATAATTTCATCTGCCCCACCAGCAACACCACTCCATAAAGCAATGTCTCCAGCGTTTCTTCCCATAACTTCAATGACAAAAGTTCTAACATGACTTGTAGCTGTGTCCCGAATTCTATCTAAGGATTCTAAAACAGTGTTAATGGCTGTATCAAACCCAATGGTGTAATCTGTTCCAGGAATATCATTATCAATGGTTCCAGGAATACCAATTGTTGGATAACCGTGTTTGGTTAAAGCCATTGCTCCATGATAAGAGCCATCGCCACCAATAACGACTAAACCTTCAATTCCAAATTTTTTCAGCTGTTCAATTCCTTTAAGCTGACCTTCTTTTGTAGCAAATTCTGGATAACGAGCGGAATAAAGGAAAGTTCCTCCTCGTTGAATTTTATCCCCAACATCAGCAATGTCAAGGCGACGAATGTCTCCTGCAACTAATCCGGCAAAACCGTAATTAATTCCGTAAACTTCCATTCCGTCATAAATACCTTTTCTAACCACTGCTCGAATAGCAGCATTCATCCCAGGTGCGTCTCCGCCACTAGTTAAAATTGCAATTCGCTTCATTTTTTCTTCACCTCATTATTTAAATTAAGCTCTCAAAGAGAAGTTTTGTAACTGGTGTTTGAAATCATGTTTGCACTGGTATATTTTACCATTAAATAAGTAAAATGTCTTGAAACTTTATCAAAAAACCGCAAATTGTTTTTTTCTTGTTTCTAAATTTTAATCATTTTTGCAAAAAAACATTTTCTTTTCCTAACAAATCAGTGACTTTTTCTAGAAATTCTTCTGTGGGAGATACTTTAAATTGTGCCGAAAGTTCTTGGGCTACTTTTTGTTCTCGTAATAAAATTACTGGAGATTTTCCTAAAGAAGTGTGAATGAGTTCTTGTAAGTCTTGTAAAACTTGAGAGTCATTAGGCACTTTTAGAAAAAGTCTAGGGATTAAAGCGTCTTCTTTGATTTGTTCAAAGGTTTCAAGACTTTCTAATAAAACTTGGAGCTGTTCTTGATAATTGGATTTTTCTACTTTTCCAGTAATCAAATACACCCCATTTAACTGAATTAAAGAAAATATTTTTCTAAAGAGCAGAGGAAAAACAGTTAAGGAAGTTTCCCCAGTTAAATCTTGGACAGTTAAAAAGGCCATTTGTTCTCCTTTTTTTGTCCGAATTTTTTTAATTTCTTTTACGTAAACAAAACTCCGTACTTTTTGCCCCACTTCATAATCTAAAATATGAGTCGTGTGATATTTTTTCTCAAAAGGGAGGGTTTCTTCTAAAGGATGACCAGATAAAAAGGTGCCTAAATATTCTTCTTCCAGGTTCAACCGTTCTCTTAAGGAAAAATCTTCCACTTCTTCTCTTTTTAAAGTCATCAGTTCTAAAAGATCTAAACTTCCTGCACTATAAATCACATTTTTAATTTTCCCAGAAAGCTCCGTTAACAACAATCGCCGGTTAGGATCAAAATTATCAAACGCTCCAACCATAATTAAAGGGGCAATGGTCTCTTCTTTTAACCATTTATTATCTAAACGGAATAAAAAATCATCTAAAGAAGCATAAGGGGCATTTTTTCGTTCCGTGAGAATTTCTTTAATAAAATCTCGTCGCAGTCCTTTAATTTTTGAAAGACCGTAGCGAATACCTTTTTTGTTCACAGAAAACTGACTATAAGAAGCATTAATATCAGGGCCAAAAATCTTAATCCCTCTTTGTTTTGCTTCTCCTAAATAACTTTTTAATTTTCCATCATTATTCGAAACAGAATTCAACAAGGCAGGATAAAAGGCTTGGGGATAATGAACCTTATAAAAAGCCAATTGAAAAGCTACCACACTGTACGCAAAGGCATGGGCTCGGCCAAAGCCATAATTAGCAAAACGTTCAATATAGTCATAAACTTCATCAGCAACTTTTTTACTATGGCCTTCTTTCAAAGCACCTTTTACAAAATTCTCTCGTTGTTCGTCAATGAGTTCTTTTTTCTTTTTAGAAACAGCGCGACGTAAAATATCTGCTTGACCTAAAGAAAAACCAGCTAGCTTGTTGGCCACTTGCATGACTTGTTCTTGATAGACAATAATCCCATAAGTATTGCTTAAAATATCTTTCACACTGTCATCTGGATAAGTAATGGGCTCTAAACCATTTTTCCGTTTCACATAAGTATCAATATTTTCCATAGGGCCTGGACGGTAAAGAGCATTTACGGCAGCGACTTCTTCAAAAGAATTAGGAGAGACTTTTTTTAAGACCCGGCGAATTCCTGGAGATTCAAATTGAAAAACCCCTGCTGTTTCACCCTTTTGGAAAAGTTCTAAGGTTTTTTCATCTTCTAATGGAATGTCTCTTACACTAAAGGGACGATTTAACAAGCGACTCACATTTTCAGTGGTTTCTTGTAAAATGGTCAAATTTTTCAGGCCAAGAAAATCCATTTTCAAAAGCCCAACGCCTTCTACATCTCCCATGGTAAATTGCGTTAAAGAAATAGTATTAGATCCTTTTTGTAAAGGAACCCATTTCACTAAAGGACCGTCTCCAATAACGACTCCAGCAGCGTGAGTGGAAACATGACGAGGAAGACCTTCTAATTTTAAGGCGGTTTTAAATAAAAGCTGATGGAGTTCATTTTTATTCACTAATTGTCTTAGTTCATAAGATTTTTCATAGCTTTCTTTTAAAGTAATTTTTAACGCTCCTGGAATAGCTTTACTAAACGCATTAGCTTCTCTTTGGGTTAAACCAAAGACTCTAGACACATCCCGTAAGACCATTTTAGCTGCCATGGTGCCAAAAGTGGCAATTTGGGCTACTTGATCAGAGCCATATTTTTTAGCCACATATTGTAACACTTCTTCTCTTTTTAAATCAGGAATATCTAGGTCAATATCTGGCATGGTTTTTCGTTCAGGATTTAAAAAACGCTCAAACAATAATTGGTATTTTAAAGGATCAATATCGGTGATTTCTAAGACATAAGCCACTAAACTTCCAGCAGCTGACCCACGACCTGCACCTGTTGCAATGTGGTGGCTGTGACAGTAATTCATTACATCCCACACAATAAGAAAATAATCAGCAAAGCCCATTTCATTAATAACCGAAAGTTCAAAGTGAAGCCGTTCTTCGTATTCTTTGGAATAATTTTCAACTCGTCTAGCTAAATTTTTTTCTGCCAGTTCTTGTAATTTTTCCTCAGCGCTTTGGTTTTCTAAAGGGTAATGAGGAAGTAATTTTTGCTTTTTAGGTGGTAAAAAATGAAAACTTTTCCCAAAAGCTTCTGTTGGAAAGATTAAATCATCTAAATGATTTTCTTTAATTCGGGCTAAAAACTCTTCTTGGGAATACAAGTAGTCCTCCCCTGTTTTTGCCGTATTCACCACATCTATTTTTTCACCTTTATCTAAAGCTTCTAACACTTCTTTTGGAAAAGCGTCTTCTTCTTCTAAATAAGAAACAGGATGCACTAAAATTTCTTTTATTTTTTCTTTTTGTAAAAATTTACGCCACTGTTCTAAACGTAATAATTCCACTGGGGTAGTGTTTAAAGGAGAGAGTCCTACGTAAAAATCTTCTTTAAATAAATGCAAAAATTCCTGGGCTTTTTTTTCGTTTCCCTTTAAAAAATAATCATAGGCTAGATTTTTAAAAGGCAAAACCACTGCTAGACCTTGGGTTTTTAATAAAACTTTTTCTAAATTTTGAACCCCTAAAAGTTGAAAATCTGTGGAAAGTTGAAATAAATTTTCATATCCTTGTTGATTTCTAACATATAATAGTAGTTCCACTTCCACCCCTTCCCATAAAGTTTTCAAACTCATAGCAATCAAAGGTTGAATATTTTCATTTTGGGCTAAACGGCAAAAAGCCAGCATGGCAGACAATTGTCCTTCATCACTTAGAGCTAAAACTTCATAGCCTAAGCTCTTTCCTTTTGAAACATAGTCTTTTAAATTCAGAGTGCTTTTTAATAAAGAAAAGGCACTGTAAGTTTGTAATTGAGGTAGTGACATGAAAAAAGCCTCCTTTAAATGTACTATAGCAAAAGTTTTCAAAAAGTGGAAAAGATTATTTTACAAAATAAAAAATCGTGGTAAACTATGGTTGAAAAGGAGGGCATTTTCATGCGCTATACTATTGTTGTTTTATGGACATTAATTATTGGACAACTTGTAGGGTACATTGGAGGAGCTTTAAACCATCAAGCCTACAATCCTGTAACAACCTTTATTGTTTCTTTAATTGCCGGACTTTTAGTTATTTTGATTGGCTTTATTGCCATACCTGATAAAAAGAAAGCCACTGCTCAAAAATAAAAATCCTTTCTTCCCTTTTAAAACGGGAGAAAGGATTTTTTTTAGTTTCTTTTAAATAAAGTTTTGCGAAAATTCACCACTGAAAGACAAATATTAAACATTACAAAAGCTGCTGTTACAATAAATACTGCAGAATAATTAAAGGCTTGCGCCACAGTGGACCCTACTAAAGGTCCTAAGACTTGCCCAAAATTTTGAAACATCACATTAAAACTATAAATACGAGACACTCCTTCTTCTGGAGCTAACTTTCCTAAAAGAGTATTAATAGAAGGCATTAACGCCCCTGTGGAAAAACCTAGAAGAAAACGCAAAACACCTAATTGAAAAGGTGACGTTACAAAAGCCATGGGAAAATAGCATAACATTGAAAAAATAAGTCCTAGAACTAAAACTTTTTGGCTACCAATACGATCTCCGATTCTTCCTAAAATAGGGGAAGAAGCGACAGCAGAAATACCCGCAACTGAAACAATCATCCCACTAATAAATAAAGTATTACTAGTATTTCCTGCTAATTGTCTCACATATAACGTTAAAATTGGTGAAATGGAGTTAATCCCTAGTTGTAACACTAAAGTTGTGACAAAAAGACCAATCATCATGGGCATATTACTCACTTTAGCAAAGACCGCTTTTGTAGGTAAGACATCTTTTTTCTCCACTGGTTTAAAGTCTTCTTTTACAAAAACAATCGTTAAAATAGTGGTAATTAATAGCAAAATTCCAGTAATCACAAAAACATTTCTAATTCCAAACCACTGAGCTAGTGCCCCACCAATTAAAGGGCCAATTAAATTTCCTGCAATGCTTCCTGTAGCTAAGGTTCCAAGAGCCCAACCACTTTCTTCTTTAGGCGCTTGTGAAGCAATCATGGCTGTGGCATTAGGAATATAACCAGATAAAATCCCATTTAAAAACCGCATAACTAATAGCCAATAAACATTTGGCACAAAGGCTAACGAACCCATGGCAAAGGTCATTCCTACCGCTGCTCGAATCATCATTAACTTTCGCCCTTTTCGATCAGCTAAAGAACCCCAAACAGGAGAAATAATAGCTGCGGCAAAGGCTGTAACAGAAATAGCTAACCCGGAATAAAATTCTACCCGATTAGTCGCAACTCCTAATTGCTCCACAAATACTGGAATAAATGGCATGACTAAAGAAAAACTCACTCCAGTAAAAAAACACCCTACCCACGCTACTGCTAAATTTTTCTTCCAAGCAATCAAAAAAAATCCTCCTAAAACTTATGATAAGTTAACTATACCGCAATTTTTTTCTGTGACAAGAATAAACTAAAAGGAGAACCAGTTTCTGGCTCTCCTTTTAGTTTTGTTGATTTTTTCCAGTTTATTCTTCTTATAAAATAGATAAAATAATAAAGTTAATGACAAATAAAACATTCACTACCCATAAAATAGGTGTCACATCTTTTCCTTTTCCTTTAAAAATTTTAATTAAAGCATAGAAGATAAACCCACAAGCAATCCCATTAGAAATAGAGTAACTAAAGCCCATAAAGATAGCTGCAAAAAACGCCGGAATCGCTTCTTCTAAATTACTCCAATCAATATCTTTAAATGAAGCTAACATCATAACCCCCACAACAATTAAAGCAGGAGCAGTAGCTTGTGTTGGTACTACGGCTAAAAGAGGAGCAAAGAAACTAGCGATTAAAAACATTCCCGCAGTAACAACAGAAGTTAACCCTGTTCTTCCCCCTGCTCCAATACCAGCTGCTGACTCAACGAAAGTAGTTGTGTTAGAGGTACCAAAAATAGCCCCGACACTTGTAGCAATGGCATCGGCAAAAAGTGCCCGGTCCATTTTAGTATTCATTCCTTTAGAATTATCTAACGCATCTTCGTCCGCTTTTGAAAAGATTCCTGTTCGGCGACCAGTTCCAATAAAAGTACCAATGGTGTCAAAAGTATCTGATAAAGAAAAAGCTAAAATAGTCATTAAAACTTCAGGAATTTTTCCTGAATCACTGAAAAGTGACCCCATACCGCGACTAGAAAATGCTGCTCCAAAAGTTGTTCCTAATTCTTTAATAGAATTACCTAATGAGTTTCCTTGAAAATCAATGGTGGATAAATCTACCACTCCCATAATAATAGCAACAATTGTACTGGCAATAATGGAAATTAATATCGCACCTTTAACATTTAAAACCACTAAAACAATGGTTAAAATTAAAGCAATAATCGCTAAAATAATTTCTGGGGAATTAAAAGCCCCTAAGGCTGGGACCACAGAAGAATTGGTGACGACGGTACCAGTTCCTTTATTTGCATCTCCTAAAACTTGATAAGTTCCAGGGTCTGAGGTGAATTTTAAAAAGCCGGCATTTTTAATACCTACATAAGCCACAAAAACCCCAATACCACCTCCAATAGCATGTTGTAAGCTTTCTGGAATCGCATGAATAATCATTTTTCTCACACGAGTAACGGTAATTAAAATATTAATAATTCCACAAATAAAAACCATGGCTAAAGCTTGTTCCCAGGAATACCCTAATCCAAAGACCACTGTGTAAGTGAAAAAAGCATTTAATCCCATTCCAGGAGCTTGAGCATAAGGGACATTGGCAAATAATCCCATGACTAACGTTCCAATGACAGCTGAAATAATCGTGGCTAAAAAGACAGCTTGGGTGGGCATCCCGGATTGACCTAAAATTGCCGGGTTCACGAATAAAATATAACTCATGGCAAAAAAAGTAGTGAGTCCTGCCATGACTTCTGTTGAGACAGAAGTTTTATTTTCTTTTAAATGAAAAAACTTATCCATTTCCTGTATTGCTCCTTTTTGTTGTTATTTTTATTTTATAAACCTACTATACAAAGTTTCCAAAAATACCACAAGACAAATTCGAATTTTATTCTTTCCATTCTCATTATTGTTCGTGTTTTACCAAAAAAGAGACTTTTTAGCGTTAAAAATTGTCATGACTATTAAATTCTGTTATACTGATTGGAAATAATTTTTTCTCTAGGGAAAGGAGTGATTCTATGAAAAAAATTATTGCACTGGATTTAGACGGCACCACCTTAAACAAACAATCCTTAATCACTGAAAGAACAAAGGAAGTATTACACTTAGCTCAAGAAGCTGGACATTCGATTATTTTAGCCACTGGACGTCCTTATCCTATGAGCCGAATGTTTTATAGCCAATTAGGATTAAAAGATCCCATGTTAAACTTAAATGGAGCCATTGTTCATTTACCGGAAAAACCTTGGAACTTAGAAAAACATTTCACTTTAAGTCGGGACATTGTCTTTGATTTAATCGCTGAAAAAGAAACCTTAGGCTTTAATTTTATTGCAGCTGAAAATAAAGAAACCTTCTATATTGATGACTTAAATTATTACCAAGCGGCTTTTTTCTCTGACCAAGCCTCCAAAGAAAATTTACTGACACCTAAAACCTTATACCAAGACCCTGCTTCCATTATGATTGGGGCAACAGAAGAAAGTGTCCATTCACTAATTGACACTTTAAAAATGCGTTATGGCAATTTAGTGGAAGTCAGAACGTGGGGTGGTAATTCTCCAATGATTGAAGTGACGCAAAAAGGCGTCCACAAAGCCCATAGCTTAGAATATCTTGGAGCAAAGCTTTCATTTAAACCAAAAGATGTCATTGCTTTTGGGGATGAGAAAAACGATGTAGAAATGATTTCTTGGGCAGGACATGGAGTGGCCATGGAAAATGGTACCTTAGCCGTAAAAGAAGCAGCAAATGACATGACGACTTTTTCAAATGATGCTAATGGTGTGGCGGAATACTTAGCGGACTACCTGCAATTAGAAAAAAACAATTTTACTTCTTATGCTATTTAAAAAAACCAATCCTAGTATTTAGGGTTGGTTTTTTTAAATTCCGAACATTAAGAAAATAATCTGTTTAATTTTTTAGAAATCATTTGACTTTTTTTATCTGAATTTTTCCGATAAAAAAGAAGAATTTCTTGGAATAATATTTTTTTAAATGTTATTTCTTGTTTTTTATTTTTTATTAACGTATACTTTATTTTAAGAAAGCGTTTCAAAAAAAACGAAAGAAAGGATGAGGGAAAATGCTTCAAACACTTTTAATCAACACTCACTTTATGACAATTTCATCTACCCCTACTCCTTTTAAAATAGCATGTTCCTTTTAGTAAACGTAACTTTAGGACACTATCTTTTTAAGGTAGTGTCTTTTTTGTGCCAAAAATTAAGAAAATCGAGGATTTTACAATGAAAGATGTTTTTAATTACCTTTTAGAATACTTCAAAAAACATAAATGGCGCTATGTGAGCATTGTTTTTTTCATGTTAATTGCCAGCTTTATGTATGTGGTTCCTATTTACCTTATTCGTATTTTTATTGATCGTATTTTACAAGATGATTTCACCAAAGATATTTTGCTCACGTATGTTCTCCTGTTTTTTGCCTCTATTATTCTCGCTTATATAAGTGAATTTATTTGGAATTATTATATTTTCATTGGCTCTTATGATATGCGCAGAAACCTCCGAGGAGAGCTTATGGCTCACTTTTTAAAAATGCGCCCTCCTTTTTACGAACATTTTAAAATTGGTGATTTAATCACCCGTTCTTCAGATGACGTGCAGGTCATGGGGATGACCACAGGATATGGTATTATGGTGTTTTTAAACACGAGTGTTTATTTGAGTTTTATTTTAGCCATGATGATTTTTACTGTTTCTTGGAAATTAACTTTAGTCGCTCTTATTCCTATGCCTCTTTTAGCCTATTTTATTTTTAAATGGGGCTCTTTAGTGGACAGTAAGTTCACTGAAGCGCAAAAAGCGGTTTCGGAAATGAACAGTGATGTTTTAGAAGTCATTGACGGCATTCGTGTGGTGCGTGCTTTTGGACAAGAAGAAGCCGTAAAAAATAAATTTCAAGAAAAAACAGCTGAAACTTTAGAAAAAAATAATGACGTTTCAGAAATTGATTCTCGTTTTAACCCGTTAATTACTATTTGTCTAGCCTTAAGTTTTGTGGGCAGTTTTTCCTTAGGTGCTTTTTTAATTGAAGCAAAAGAAATTACCATAGGAGCCATGGTTTCCTTTCAAGTGTACTTAGGCATGATTGTGTGGCCGATGATTTCTGCAGGAGATTTAGTCAATGTCATGCAACAAGGACGCGCTTCTTTAAGACGGATTAAAGAAGTTTTAAACAAAGACGATGACATTAAAGCTACAGGAACGCTTCCTTTAAAGACCATTAAAGAAATTACCTTTAAAGATTTTTCTTTTCATTATCCTAATGAAAAAAGAAATGTTTTAAACCAGTTAAACCTTACTTTAAAAGCAGGAAAAAGTTTAGGCATTGTGGGAAAAACTGGGAGTGGAAAAACTACTTTCTTACAACAGTTTACTCATATTTATCCTTACTCAAGCCTTCCACCTTTTATTAATGGACAAGCTTTAACCCTTTATAAACGGGAAGATTTAAAAGAAAAGTTCACTGAAGTGCCTCAAGAACACACTTTATTTTCCAGAAGTATCAAAGAAAATTTATTATTTGGTAAGGAAAATGCCTCTGATCAACAACTTTTAAAAGCTTTAGAGCTGGCTTGTTTTAAAGATGAGGTTCTTAAAATGAAAGATGGCCTGAATACTTTAGTCGGAGAAAAAGGAATCTCTTTATCTGGAGGACAAAAACAACGACTTTCCTTAGCAAGAGCTTTTTTACGTGAAGGAGAATTTCTCCTTTTAGACGATGCCTTATCGGCGGTGGATGCTAAAACGGAACAAAAAATTATCGCCAATCTTAAAAAAATTAATAGAACTTTGGTTATTGTCACTCATCGTCTTTCTGCTGTTTCTGACTGTGACACTATTATTGTTCTCACAGAAGGAAAAATCAGTCAACGTGGCACCCATGAAGAGTTAATCCATACTCCTGGCTGGTATCAAGAACAATATTATCATCAACAAATTAAAGGAGGGGTAACACATGTTTAAAACCCTCATCTACCTTTTTAGCTATTTAAAATATCATAAAAAAGTTTTTCTTTTCGGTACTTTTTTATTAATTTTAGCTTCCTTTTTAGAACTTTCTAGCCCCCTTATTGCTAAAAATATTATTGATAAGGTCATGACTCCAGCTTTTGAAAATGAACATTTAAGGGTCTCTTTCCTCTTTTTTCTCTTGGGAAGTTATTTAGGATTAAATGTTTTAGGGGCGTTATGTCGCTACATTAGTTTGTTAAACCTTAGAAAAATGTCCAATAAAATTGTAAAAAAATTACGGGATGAATTATTTTCTCATCTTCATCACTTACCTATTTCTTATTTTGATCACTATCCTGCTGGAAAAATCGTCGCTAGAATTACTTCAGACACTGAGGTATTGCGCTCTAATTTTTATGTAAATGTTTTAAGCACCATGTTAAGTAATTTTATAACCATTATTGGGGTTTTTATTGCTATTGCCCTTTTAAATCATTGGTTAGCCTTAGGATTGTTAATTTTAATTCCAGTTTTATTTATTTGGCAAAAAATTTACAGTCACTATGCTACTAAATATAATTTAGCCATTCGGGAATACACTTCACAAATCAGCGGTCAATTAAATGAATTTCTCCAAGGAATGAAAATCATTCAAGCTTTCCAAAAGGAAAAACAGCTTTTAGGCGAATTTAAAAAGACAGTGGAAAAATGGTACCAAGCAGGACGAAAATACTTACTGTTAGATTCTGCCATTGCGTGGGGCTTTGCTAATTTTTTGAGAAATATGACCATTTTAATTGTCATCTATGTTATTTCCACTCTTTATTTAAATCAACAATTGACGCTTTCTGCAGGACTTTTATACCTTTTCATTGACTACATTAATCGTCTCTTTGATCCTATTGACGGGATGATTCAAATTTTTGCCACGATTCAAGAGTCCATTGCTTCAGGAAAAAGAATTATGGATTTTGCTACTTTGCCAGTAGAAAATGAAGGAGGAAAAGACCTCGTTGTAACAAGTGGCGCAGTTAAATTTAGTCATGTTTCATTTAGTTATTTAAAAGATCAATTAGTCTTAAAAGATATTAACTTTGAAGCGCATCCAGGAGAAACCATTGCTCTTGTTGGTCAAACAGGTTCAGGAAAATCTAGTATTTTAAATCTCCTCTTTCGTTTTTACGATCCAAACGCTGGGGAAATCTTAATTGATGAACAAAATATCGCTACTTGCAACAAAAAAAGTTTACGTAAAAATATGGCCATTGTGTTACAAGACCCTTATCTTTTTACAGGAACCATTGCTTCTAATATTACTTTAGGAAACTCTGAAATTTCTGATGAACAAGTCATGGACGCTTTAAAAAAAGTGGGAGCGGATTATTTAATTTCCCGTTATGAAAAGGGAATTCATCATCCTGTAGTAGAAAAAGGAAGCGCCTTTTCCTCTGGAGAACGACAACTCATTAGTTTCGCTAGAGCATTAGTTTTCAATCCTAAAATTTTAATTTTAGATGAAGCGACTAGCCACGTGGACACTCAAACAGAAAGTATTATTCAAAAAGCCATGAACGTATTACAACAAGGACGCACCACATTTATCATCGCCCATCGACTCTCTACAATTAAAGAAGCTAAACAAATACTTGTTTTAGACCAAGGAAAAATTGTCGAAGCTGGAAGCCACGCCACTTTATTAAAAGAAAAAGGAATTTATCAAGAAATGTATCAAATGCAAGCAGAACAACTATAAAAAACAGTTCACAAATAAAGAAAAAAAGCCTCTGAGAAAAATCTCAGAGGCTTTTTAGCTTAAATATGAATTGGCATTCCCAAAGCAAGTTCAGCTGTATCCATTACAATTTCACCTAAGGATGGATGTGGATGAATGGTTAAAGCAATATCTTCAGCATTCATACCAGATTCAATAGCTAAAGTTAATTCAGAGATCATATCAGAGGCTCCAACTCCAGCAATTTGTGCACCGATAATAACATTGTCATCTTTAGTTGTAACAAGACGTAAGAAACCTTCTTTAGCATCTAGTGACAATGCCCGACCATTACCAGCAAATGGGAATTTAGATTGTTTAGCATCAATTCCTGCAGCTTTTGCTTCAGCAATTGTCATGCCAACACTAGCTAATTCAGGATCAGTAAAGGCCACAGCAGGCATTCCTTTATAATCAACAGCCACAGCTTTTCCAGAAATTGCTTCAGCAGCAATTTTTCCTTCATAGCTGGCTTTATGAGCAAGAGCAGCACCTGGAACAATGTCCCCAATGGCGAAAATATTTTTCACATTAGTCCGTCCTTGTTCGTCAACTTTAATTAAGCCACGTTCACCAATTTCGACTCCAGCTTGTTCAAGACCTAATTCATCTGTATTAGGACGACGACCTACTGTTACCATTACATAATCAGCAGTTACTTCAGCTTCTTTTCCGTCGACTTCATATTTAACAGTCACAGAATCTCCGTTATCTACTGCTTCTTTAGCCATGGCTTTAGTAACCACCGTCATGCCTTTTTTCTTGAAGTTGTCTTCAACAAGTTTAACCATATCTTTTTCATAAGTTGGCAAAATTTGTGGAGAACCTTCTAAAATAGTCACTTCAGCCCCAAGGTTAGCATAAGCGCCACCTAATTCAGCACCAATAACGCCGCCACCAATAATGACGAATTTCTTAGGTACTTCTTTGAGAGCTAAACCACCAGTAGAATCTAAAATTCTTCCACCAAATTTAAAGCCTTTAATTTCAATTGGACGGCTACCTGTAGCCACAATAGCATTATTAAAGGAATATGTTTGGGCAGAATCTGGATGCATTACTCGTAAATTATGATCATCTACAAAGTAAGCTTCCCCTCTTAAAATTTCAACTTTGTGTTTTTTAAGAAGCATTTCTACTCCAGAAGTTAAACGATGCACTACTTCTTTATCTTTCCAAGCTTGGGTTTTTGTAAAGTCTAAGGAAACTTCTTTAGTTGAAACCCCAAAGACAGTAGAATCTAAACTTTCTTGGTAATGATGTCCTGCAGCAATCAAGGCTTTAGAAGGAATACAACCTACATTTAGACAAACGCCGCCAATAAATTCTTTTTCAATAATGGCAACTTTTTGTCCCATTTCGGCAGCCCGGATGGCAGCAACGTACCCTCCAGGACCTGAGCCGATTACAACTGTATCTAATTCAATGGCAAAATCTCCAACAACCATTTTCTATCATCCTTCCATCATCATTAATTCAGGGTCAGCCAATAAACGTTTAATATTGTTCATGGCTTTTTGAGCAGTAGCGCCGTCAACAATTCGGTGATCAAAACTTAAGGAAAGTTTCATTACCCGACCAACAGATAATTCACCATCAACGACAATTGCTTGTTGAGCAATGGTTCCGACACCTAAAATAGCTACTTCAGGGTAGTTAATTACTGGAGTGAAGAAGCCTCCACCTACAGAACCAATATTTGAAATCGTAATCGTACCGTTACGCATATCATCAGCTGCTAGTTTACCTTCGTGAGCTAAAGCTGCTTTAGCATTAATTTCATCAGCAATGGCAAACAAACCTTTTTGGTCAGCATTTTTCACATTTGGTACATATAAACCATGATCTGTGTCAGTAGCAATACCAATGTTGTAGTAATGTTTTGTTACAATTTCACTTGTAGCGTCATCAATAGAAGCATTTAACACTGGGAATTTTTTAACAGTTAAGGTTAAAGCTTTAACAACATAAGGTAAGAAGGTTAATTTTGTATCTTGTTCTTGTGCTACTGCTTTAAATTTCTTCCGGTGATCCCAAAGTTTCGTTACTTCTACTTCATCAAATAAAGTAACGTGTGGGGCAGTATGTTTAGAGTTCACCATAGCTTTAGCAATTGCTTTTCTTGTTGGTGTCATTTTTTCTCTTGTTTCCATATCTGAAAGGTTAGAAACAAATGCTTTTGGTTTTTCAACTGGGGCTGCAGCTGGAGTACTTTCAGCTACTGGGGCCGTATTTTCCACTGGCGCTTTTGAAACACTTCCTCCAGCTAAGAAACTATCAATATCTTCTTTAGTAGTGCGTCCTGCTTTTCCACTTGGGGCAACTAAAGTAATATCTACGCCTTTTTCTCTGGCATATTGTCGCACACTTGGCATTGCTAACACACGTTTGTTAGGTTCAGCTAAAGGTGCTTTTCCTTCTACAGGAGCAGCGGCGGCAGTTTCACCACTTGTGGAAACTGGCATTTCAGGTTGATCAATTTGTGGTGCTTTTGCTGGACCATTATGTCCTGGAGCGTCAATTTCTACTAAAACATCCCCAACTTGAGCAGTAACTCCTTCATCCACAACAATTTTTTTCACCGTTCCTGTAACAGGAGATGGAATTTCTTCTACTGATTTATCGTTTTGGACTTCAAGTAAACTATCATCTTCATTAATCGTATCTCCTGGTTTAACAAACCATTTGACGATTTCACCTTCTGCGATACCTTCACCAATATCTGGTAATTTAAATTGATAGAAACTTTCATTGCCACTAGTAGGAGCAGGTGCTGGAGCAGCTTGCTCTGCAGCTTTTGGTGCTTCTTTTTTGGCTGGTGCTGGGGCATCACTTTCATGTCCTGGAGCATCAATTTCCACTAACACGTCTCCAACTTGCGCTACTTCTCCTTCAGCAATTTTAATATCTAAAATTTTACCAGTAACAGGAGATGGAATTTCTTCTACTGATTTATCATTTTGAATTTCTAATAAACTGTCATCTTCATTAATTGTATCTCCAGGTTTGACGAACCATTTGACGATTTCGCCTTCTGCGATACCTTCACCGATATCTGGCATTTTAAATTGAAAAGCCATTGTCCACTCATCCTTCCTAATCCTTATAATTAAAAGTTCATGATTTCTTTAACTTTTGCTTCAATGTCTGCTGCATTAGGAAGCCAAATATTTTCTGCTTGACCAAATGGGAAAACGGTATCTGGTGCACTTACTCGACCAATTGGTGCTTGTAAAGAAAGAATAGCTCTTTCAGAAATTTCAGAAACCACTTGTGCTCCAACCCCTGCTTGTTTTTGTGCTTCTTGCACTACAACAACACGGCCTGTTTTTTTCACAGAAGCGATAATTGTTTCTACATCTAAAGGTGCCACTGTGCGAAGATCGATAATTTCAGCGTCAATATTTTCTTTAGCAAGGTTATCTGCTGCTTTTTTAGCTTCTCTAACCATAGCTCCATAAGTAATGATTGAAACATCTTTACCTTCTTTAGTTACAGCTGCTTTATCTAAAGGCACTTCATATACACCTTCAGGAACTTCTTCTCTAAAGGAACGGTATAATTTCATGTGTTCTAAAAAGACCACTGGATCGTTTGAACGAATGGAAGAAATTAAAAGTCCTTTAGCATCATAAGGGTTAGATGGAATAACCACCCGAATACCAGGAGATTGAGCAATTAAACCTTCTAAGTTATCAGAGTGAAGTTCAGGAGTGTGAACCCCACCACCAAATGGTGCACGAACTGTAATTGGTAAATGACGAGTGCCACCCATACGGTAGCGCGTTCTAGCCATTTGACCTACAATTTCATCCATTGTTTCAAAAACGAAACCGAAGAATTGAATTTCAGGAACGGGACGGAAGCCTTCTAAAGCAAGTCCAAAAGCAAGTCCGCCAATACCAGATTCAGCAAGAGGTGTATCAAACACTCTTTCTTCACCAAATTTTGCTTGCAAGCCTTCAGTAGCACGGAAAACCCCACCGTTTTTACCTACATCTTCCCCAAAGATTAGGACGTTTTCATCATTCTCAAGTTCTAACGCCAAGGCGTCTGTAATGGCTTGGATCATCGTTTTTTGTGTCATGACTATTTCGACTCCTTCGCTTCATAAATTGCAATTTGTTCTTTAATATTTTGTGGTTGTACTTCAAACATATTTTTAAGGAAATCAGAAACTTTTTGTTTTGGAATTTTATCCGCTTCAGCAATGGCTGTTTTGATTTCTTCTTTAGTTGCTTCAATGACTTCAGCTTCTTTTTCTTCTGACCAAAGTCCTTTTTCAGTTAAATAATTTCTCATACGAACAAGTGGATCTTTTTGATGCCATTCATCTTCCATATCTTTTGTCCGATATCTTGTTGGATCATCCCCGGATAAAGTATGTGGACCATAACGGAAAGTAACGGTTTCAATTAACACAGGACCATTCCCATTAGCTGCCCATTCTCTAGCAGCTTTTGTCACTGTATAAACAGCTAAAGCATCCATTCCGTCTACTTGAATTCCAGGAATTCCAGCAGCTACAGCTTTTTGAGCTAATGTTTTAGCAGCAGTTTGTTTATTTCTTGGAGTAGAAATAGCAAAACCGTTATTTTGCACAATAAATACACCATTAGCGTGATAAGCACCAGCAAAGTTTAATGCTTCATAGAAGTCCCCTTGGGAAGTTCCCCCATCACCTGTGTAAGTCACAACGACATTTTTTTTGTTTCTCTTTTTAAGACCCAAAGCAATTCCAGCAGCTTGAACATATTGCGCGCCAATAATAATTTGTGGAGGCATTGCTTTTAAAGTTTCTGGGTAAAGGTTTCCAGCAACATGGCCTCTTGACCATAGGAAAGCTTCTGATAAAGGTAAACCATGTTTTACTAATTGAGGAACATCACGGTATCCAGGTAAAACATAATCTTCTTTTTCTAAAGCAAAATGACTGGCTAATTGACTTGCCTCTTGTCCAGCAGTAGGAGCGTAGAAACCTAGGCGACCTTGACGGTTTAAGGCAGTTGAACGTTGATCTAAAATGCGGGACCATACCATTTGACTCATAAGTTCCACTAATTCATCATCACTTAAATCAGGAATTAAATCTTCATTTACAACTTTTCCATCTTTATCAATGGCTTGATAAAAAGGAAAGTCTGCATTGATTGTTTCAAGAATCTTGGAAAAATCAATTGTTGGGGCATTTTTCTTGGTCATTTCGACACATTCCTCTCTTGCAGAAATATTATGGGAGTTGAACAGTTTATAAAAACTGTATCACTATCCAATTGCTTACATTCTTAAATTATCATTTATTTATGTAACAGGCAAGTAAAAACACTCAAAGACGAGAAAAATTTCTTCACAAAGGAAATTGCTTGAAATAAGGATTTGTGAAATAATTAACTGAACAAGGGAGCCCTTTCATGCTTTTGTAGTCATTTTTATAGTACAGTTGAACTTTTTTATCATTATAACAGGTTGTATATTAACACAGAAAAATCTCTGTCCCTTTTCAGAAAATGGGACAGAGACCTTAATAAATATCACTTTGTTTTTGAAAATACTTTTTTTATTTTTTTCTCAATTATTTTGGAAAATGTGGCCGTTACTTTTTTTAATAAGTGTACTAGTGAGCAATCCTTAAATCCACGTCTTATTTATTTTAAGATAGATTTTTTTAAAGCATTCTGTAACAGCTAAATACAACAGAACAATTCCTACATAATAGAGCCAATAGGTTTTTGGTAAGCGGACAAAATCAAAATAATTTCCTAAAGGTGTTTCAGCTAATAAAAATCCTAGAAAAATAGCCATGAATGAGCCGAAAGAAACAATTCCCGCTGCTCGACTTTGAATAAAGGAAACTTTTCTTGTTCTCACTAAATGAAAAACTAATACTTGGGTTGTAATTCCTACCATAAACCAACCTGTTTGGAAAAGTGCTTGATCTTTGACGGAATTCGCTGAAAAAACAAACCACATTAAAGCAAAAGTCATTAAATCAAATAATGAACTTACAGGTCCCATAGTAAAAGTGAATTTAATTAACTCTTTTAAATTGAAGCTCACAGGTTTCACTAATTCTTCTTGATCTACATTATCAAAAGGAATCAAAAGTTGGGACAGATCATAAATTAAATTTTGGACTAAAAGTTGAATCGAAAGCATGGGTAAAAAAGGAAGGAAGGCTGCAGCCACTAAGACAGAAAAAACATTTCCAAAGTTAGAAGAAATTGTAATCTTAATGTATTTCATCATATTGGAAAATACTTTTCTTCCTTGAATAACGCCAGTTTCTAAAACATTTAAACTTTTTTCTAGTAAGATAATATTGCTGGCTTCTTTGGTTATATCTGCTGCTGTATCCACAGAAATTCCCACATCAGCTTTTCTTAAAGCAGGAGCGTCATTAATACCATCTCCCATGTAACCCACTGTGTGCCCATTTTTTTGTAAAGCTTCAATAATTTTTCCTTTTTGTAAAGGATTGAGTTTAGCAAAAAGATGATATTTTTCCACAGCTTCTAAAAATTCTGCTTCATTTAATTCATCTAGTTGACTGCCAGTAAGACCGGTTTTACTAGGAATTCCCACATCTTCACAGACTTTTTTAGCAACGATTAAATTATCCCCTGTTAAAACTTTTACGTCTACTCCATAATCATGGAGTTCTGAAATCGCTGATTTTGCTGATGCTTTCGCTGGATCTAAAAAGCCCACAAAACCGATTAGGAGCATTTTTTCTTCATCTTCCACTTGGTAAGTAGGATGTTCATGGACATTTTCTTTAATGGCTACACCAATGACGCGCATGCCTCTTTTATTCATATCTTCGTTTACTTTTTTCATTTGTTCCAATAATTCTTCTGTCACTGGTAACAGCTTTTCCCCGACTTTTACCAAGCTCACAACTTGAAGCATTTCTTCAACGGCACCTTTTGTGATCATCACTTGTTCTTGATTATTTTCTAAAACCACCGTTAAACGACGACGTGAAAAGTCAAAAGGAATTTCGTCAATTTTTGCGTAATTGTTTTCTAAAGTTAAGTTGTTTTCTTTAAAATAATTCAATACAGCAATATCCATTAAGTTTTTCCAACCTGTTTGAAAGTTGGAATTTAAATAAGCATAGTTTAAAACTTCTCTTGAGTCTTCCCCTAAAGGATTAACATGTTCTACTAAGACCACTTTATCTTCTGTAATCGTCCCTGTTTTATCAGTACATAAAATATCCATAGCTCCAAGATTTTGAATGGCAGAAAGTTCTTTCACAATCACTTTTTCTTTAGACATGGCTACTGAACCTTTTGCCAGATTACTCGTTACAATCATAGGTAACATTTCAGGGGTTAACCCTACAGCCACGGCAATGGCAAAAAAGAAAGCAGAAGACCAGTCGCCTTTTGTTAAGCCATTTAGTAAAAAAACTACTGGAAATAAAATAGCTACCATTTTTAAAAGAAATTTTGAAACTTGTTGCAATCCACGATCAAAACTCGTCTCCCCTCTTTTTTCTCCTGCCGACCGAGCCACATCTCCAAAGAAAGTATCTCCGCCAGTTTTTAAAATAATGGCTTTACCTTGACCGGACAAAACATCGGTTCCCATAAAAACTAAATCTTTTAAATCAAGAGCAGAAACTTCTTTTTTATCTTCAATAAAGGCTTCAGTGAATTTTTCTTGGGGCATGGACTCTCCTGTTAAAGAACTTTGATTAACAAAAAGGTCCTTAGCAGAAATTAAAATGCCATCTGCTGGAATTAAATCTCCTGTAGATAAATTTACAATGTCTCCTGGAACCACTTCTTCCATGGGAATTTCTTGAAACTGATTGTCCCTTAAAACCGTCGCTGTATTTTCAATCATTTCCTTTAAGGCTAAAGAAGCTTTTAAAGAAGTATAGGTTTGCCAAAAGCTAATGATAACTGAAAGTAGCATCATGACACCCATAACAATGGCCCCTTCAAAATCTTTAGTTAAAAAAGAAACGACCATTAGTAATCCTAAAACTAGAACAAAGGGATCTTTAAAACCTGTTAAAAATAAAACAAGAGGTGACGCGGGTTTTTGAGCTTTTACTTCATTTAATCCGTATTCTTCTAAACGTTTTTTTGCATCATTTTCCGTTAACCCTTGGTCTGAGGTTCGAAAATTCATGTATAATTCTCTTTTAGAAAGTTGGGCTAATTTTTTTAATTCTTGATCTTTGGTTAATTTTTTTGTATTTAGCATGTGAGTGTTCCTCCTTTTTCCTGTAAAAAGGTAGCATCGCCCTTTTTACTTTTGTTTTTGACTGCTGACTACCATCTGTATCCATGAACACTCACCTCACTTTTTACATTTTACATAACAAAAAAACTCCCCTCAACAATGAAGGAAGTTTGTATCTTTCACTGTTGAGCTTTAGCACTATACAGCTTAGAACAATCGTTCAGCTACTTTATGTTTAACCTTCGCGATTAAACCTGTTTTACACATTGGTGTCTCTCGACATTTCTGCGCAGTAGCCTATTTCTGTATAGGAGCCTCACCTAACAAGGAGTATTTAGTTTTCATCTTTATCATACGAGTTAAACGTCTATTTGTCAAAAAAGGATATTATTTTTTTCTTGAGCGATTACTTTGGCTAATTTTTCCATGAAGATTTCACCTTCTTTTTTCGTTAAACGACTGGCGTTCACTCTTAAAGAATGTTTTCCTCCAGCAAATAAATAACCTCCAGCCACATAAATATTTTCTTTGGCTAATTTTTTTAAGAAATTTTCATTTACCGTTACAGGTAATTCTTCAAGCCAAAGGTAATATCCTCCTTTTGGCATCGTTGCTTTAAAGTGATACTTTTGGCTAAGTTGAAATAAATCAGTACCTCTTTTTTTTAACTTTTCCCGTAAAGCTGCCATTTCTAAAGGATAATTCTGACTAGTTAAGGCAGAATAAGCCATGACTTGGGGAAAAATACTCAATGAAAAATCTAAGGCTTCTTTCACTTTACTTAAACGCTCCATTAAAGGAGGTGGCCCTACTACCCAACCAATTTTTGTCGTGGTCCCTAAAATTTTTGATAAAGAGCCAAGATACAACACATTATCTTTTCCTAGTTGGCGTAAAGTAGGTAATTTTTTCGTTTTGGGATAGTAAAGCTTAGAAAAAGCGTCATCTTCAATGATCAATAAGTGATGACTTTTAGCAAAGTCCACTAAAGTTTCTCGCTCTTTTAAAGACATTTGCACCCCCGTGGGATTTTGAAAATTAGGATTAACGATTAAAACTTTTATTTTTTCTCGTAAAACAATTTCTTTAAGTTTAAAAAAATCAATTTTCCCGGAAAAAGGAATCCCAATTCGTTTTACTTGGGCAATGGAAAAAATTGGCAGACTCCAAAAAAATGACGGAGAAAAAATACCTACTTTATCTCCTTTTTGTAACATTCCTTGTAAGATTAAAAATAATCCTTGTTGGGAACCGGCGGTAATTAAAATATTTTCTTTTTCTTCTTTTAATTCTTTCCCTAAGACTTTTCTTAAAGGAACATAGCCCAGATGATCTTCTTTTTTTTCAGCCTTTAAAAAATCTTTCCAAGAAAAACTAGGAAGTTGAATTTTAGGGACGAGTTCATAAGGTAATTCTCCAGTGTAGGCATCAATAGCCTCTTGATTATTTTTTAATTCAGGAAAAAGTTCCGGTTTAAAAAAATAATCGTTTTCTTCTATTAAAAATCGCCAAGGAGAAAGCTCTGGAGAATTTCTTAAGGCTATTAAATAATTACCGCTTCCCCGTACTTTTTCAATCATTCCTAGAGCTTGCAGTTCATCAATGGCTCTGGTTACAGTGGAACGATTCACTTGAAAAATCTTTGCCAGTTCTCTTTCAGCAGGTAATTTTTCCCCTAAGAGAATATTTCCTTTTTCCCCTTCTGAAATTATTTTTTCCATAATCTCTTGGTAAATAGGTCCCTGATTCTTTTGAATATGCCAATCCATTTGTTCACCTCTTAAAATTGGCTGAGCAAAAAATAAGCCAATTGGTCCTTTTCATCTATTGTATTTTCAGTATACTAAAAATGATCGAAAGAATAAAATTGGAGGTTTTACCATGATTCCTAAAATAATAACTATTGCCGGTTCTGACTCTTCTGGAGGCGCCGGATTGCAAGCTGATTTAAAAACATTTCAAGAATACGGTACTTTTGGCTTTTCTGCCATTACTAGTTTTGTCACCATGGATCCTGATCACAACTGGTCCCATGAAATTGCTCCAACAGATGCCACCCTTTTAGAAAAACAATTAAAAACCATTTATGCAGGCCGTCCTTTACAAGCAGGAAAAACAGGCATGCTCGGTTCCGTGGAAAATGCCGAAATGGCTAGTTTTTATTTGGAAAAATTTAACCAAGAAAACTTAGTAGTCGATCCTGTAATGGCTTGTAAAGGTACCACAGAATTGTTACAACCAGAATTAGCCAAAGCAATGATTGATAATTTATTACCCAAAGCTTTAATCACTACGCCTAATTTAACTGAAGCGGGAATTTTATCTCAATTAGGTGAATTAACATCCACTGAACAAATGGAAGAAGCCGCTCGAAAAATTTCCTTATTAGGACCAAAATATGTCTTAATTAAAGGGGGCCACCGCTTAAAAACCCCAGAAGCCATTGACGTATTATATGATGGAAAAAATTTCACTTACTTAGTAGGAGAAAAATATCAAACAGACTTTAATCACGGAGCTGGCTGTACTTTTGCTGCAGCAGTCACTGCTGGTATTGGTAAAGGATATTCAGTTGAAAAAGCTGCGAAACTAGCAAAAGATTTTGTCAACGCCGGTATTAAAAACGGCTTAAAAATCAATCCTTTCTTAGGCCATGTTTGGCATGGTGCTTATAACAAAGCAGAAAATCGCATGGAAGGATGAGAAAAATGAATCAAGGAAAAACAAATCGTTTAGTCATGACGGCACTTTTTGCCGCATTAACTTTTGTAGCCACCCAAAGCATTCGCATTCCCCTACCTGGTGCTTTTGTTCATACAGGTAATGTGATGGTCTTACTTTCCGTTTTATTATTAGGCTATAAAAAAGGTGCTTTAGCGGGAGGATTAGGTTTAGCATTTTTTGATTTAATGAATGGATTTGCCATGGAAGCTCCTTACTTTTTAGTGGAAAGTTTTATTGTAGGGGGCGCTGGGTGGTTAATGTTTCATTATGTATTTAAGGAAAAAGTAAAAAATCCTAGTGATTTATGGAAAATCGTTATAACAGCTGTGGTTACAGGTATTACTAAAATCTTGATGACTCAGTTAAAAAATACGATTATCTTACTTTATGGTGGAGCTAATTTCGAAAAAGCCTTTAATGGTGCCTTAGCTTTACTTCCAGCCACTTTAATTAATGTGGCTGTAACGATTATTTTAGTCACTATTTTATTTTTACCTTTAGAAAAAGCTTTAGCCCCAATGAAATTAAGATAAGAGAAAAGCTCAAGACGATGACGTCTTGAGCCTTTTTTATAGTTTTATAAAATATCTCCATTTAAAATACTGTTTTTTACAATTACATAATCTACTTTGCGAATGGCTTCTAGATCTTTTCCACCTGCATAAGAAATACTAGATTGTAAATCTTGCTCCATTTCCACTAAGGTGTCTTTTAGAGGACCTTTGTATTGCACCCAGATTTTTTTACCTTCAACATTTTTATGTTCCCCTTTTTGAAACTCAGAGGCTGAACCAAAATATTCTTTATACATTATGCCATCTTCTACTTTTGTTTCTCCAGGAGATTCTTCGTGACCGGCAAATAAAGAGCCTATCATAACCATAGTTGCTCCAAAACGGACCGATTTAGCAATATCTCCGTGAGTGCGAATTCCTCCGTCAGCAATAATCGGTTTTCTAGCCGCTTTAGCACACCAACGTAAAGCAGCCAATTGCCATCCCCCTGTTCCAAAGCCAGTTTTCAGCTTTGTAATACATACTTTCCCTGGTCCAATACCTACTTTTGTAGCATCAGCTCCAGCATTTTCCAACTCTCGAACGGCTTCTGGAGTACCAACGTTCCCTGCAATAACAAAAGTTTCTGGCAAGTTTTCTTTAATATGTCCAATCATTTTAATAACTGAATTAGAATGACCATGAGCAATATCAATCGTAATAAATTCAGGAATTAAATGTTTTTCTTTTAATTCTAAAATAAAATCATATTCACTAGGTTTTACTCCCACAGAAATTGAGGCAATTAATTGTTGGTCGTGCATTTTCTTAATAAAAGGAAGACGAGCTCCTTCATCAAAACGATGCATAATATAAAAGTAACCTTCTTTGGCTAATTGTTCAGCAATGTCTTCATCAATAATTGTTTGCATATTAGCAGGAACTACTGGTAATTTAAAATTAAATCCTCCTAAAGTAACGGAAGTATCACATTCGCTTCTGGAGTTAACAATACATTTGTTAGGAATTAGTTGCACATCTTCGTAATCAAAAACTTTCATTAAGATCGTCCTTTCTGCTTATAAAACTTAACAACCTTGATTACTTTACTGGAATTAAAGAATAAAGTCAAAGTTTCACCGGTATTTTCCGGAATTTTTCTTTTTATTGTTCGTGTTTTACTAAAAGTAAAAAATAGGAGACAAATTTGTCTCCTGAAAAATTTAAGTATATAAATAAACAGAAAAAAACATGAGAAAAGCCGCTAACAACACAAATAAATGCCATACTACGTGCATGAAGCGAATATTTTTCAAGCTATAAAGTAAAGCCCCAATACTGTAACTAACTCCACCTAAAAACAATAGTAGAACTCCAGTTTTTCCAATGGAGTGCATAAGTTGTGGTAAAGAAAAGACGACGAGCCAGCCCATAATCAAATAAATAATCGTAGATACTTTAGAAACAGTGGCTTTTTTGTGGAGGGTTAAAGACTTATACACAATGCCTAAAATAGCCAACAGCCAAATAATAGACAATAAGATAATCCCTCTTTTTAAAGGAAGAGCCAATAAGCAAAATGGAGTGTAAGATCCTGCAATAAGAAGAAAAATAGAACAGTGATCAAAGACTTGAAATACTTTTTTGGCTTTGGTGAAAATGAGACTGTGAAATAAAGTGGAGGATAAAAAAAGCAAAATCAGACAGCTTCCATAAATCACATAACTAACCACATGTATGGGAGAATGAAGTCTAGCGCCTTTGACAATGAGTAACACTAGACCAGCAACAGAAAAGAAAAAACCAATTCCATGGGTTACAGCGTTAAACACTTCATTGACGATTAAATATTTTTTGGTGAATTTTTCTTTTTTTTCCATAAAAACGCACCTTCCTTAATACACTTGAATTCCTAAACCTAAAAGTCCCGGCCCTGTATGCACACTTAAAGCTGGGGAAATAGGGGCATAAAAAATTTCCACATTAGGAAATTTCTTTTGCAAAAATTCATAAGCTTCTTCCGCTGCTTCTTTAGCATTTGCTTCAGCCACAGCTAAACGAAACTTCCCGTCTTTAGGTACATTTTCTAAGATTAATTGGCGTAATTTTTCACGACTTTTATTTAATCCTCGAGCTTTTGTAACAGTATAATACACGCCTTCTTCATTACAAGAAATCACTGGCTTTAAAGAAAGGGCTTGACCTAAAAGGGCAGAAACTAAACCAATTCTTCCCCCTTTTTGTAAATATTCTAAAGTTGCTACGGAAAAGAAGACTTTCGTTTTGGGAATGCTTTGGTTAATTTTTTCGACAATTTCTGAAAATTCTAAGCCTTGTTCAATAAGTTCATAAGCATAAATCCCTTGAAATCCTGCGGCAATTCCAATATTTTTTGTATCAATTAAGGCAGATTCCAATTGAGGAAACTCTTCTAAGTGCAATCTTAAAGCATTATACGTTCCAGAAAGTCCAGAAGAAATGGTTATGACAATTACTTGTTGGAAATTTTCGGCAATTTTTTCTAAAGTATCTGTAATAATTTGCCCATCTGGAAGAGAGGTTTTCGGTACTTCTTTTTCTAAATGACTTAACACTTCTTCTCCAGTAATATCTACTCCATCTAAATACTGTCTATCTTGATAAATTAATTTTAATGGGACGGAAAAAACATTAGGTTGAGTTAAATATTTTTGCGGTACATCGCACCCTGAGTCGACTAAAAGAGCAATTTTATGATTCATGATTTTCTTCTCCTTTTTCTTCTTTTGAGAGTTGAATTAAGACTTCACTGAAAACTTTTAAAGACAAAGCTAAAGTAATACTACGCATAAAAATTTTTTCTTGATGTTCTCCGTTAAAGGATAAAGAAACATTTTCTGGAGCAATCATTTGTCCTGCTATTTCTTCTATGGCTTGAGTTAAATAATGACTAAAGTCCTCATAAGTTTCCTGAACATTGGAGAATTTTTTTTGATAATCTAACGCTTCTTTCACTTCAGGAAGAGGAAGTATTTGTTTTAATAAAGTAATCGTTAATAAAAGAGCTACATGTTCTTTCCCATAACGTTTTTTTATCGGTGCAGGAATGAGTTTTTGTTTCACATAATTATTTACCATGGCACTAGTTAAAAGATTTTTTTCAGGAAAGAGACTCTCTAATTCTTGATTTACAATAGTAATCACTTGATCCATATATAATTGAAAATCAGGAAGTTGGTCCCAAGTAGGTAAGGAAAAATCATGGATTTTTTTTCCAGCATTTTCTAAGTTCATT
>CAMJVA010000004.1 GCA_946409145.1 uncultured Enterococcus sp.
ACTTATCTTTCTATTGTAGCAAATTTTTGGAAAATTCCCTAAAAGAAGACTGTCAAAGATATATTAAAAAAATTCCCGCTATTGGGGAACTTTTTTAATTTTCAAATTCTAGTAGCAAAACCAGAACCCAAGGATTATCTTTATACGATTCTTCTAGATTAGAAGTATCGCCATAAACGGCCCCTTCTGCTGATAGGGTTAAAATGTCGATTTTTTGCTTATTTTTTGAAATACGAGACCTTTCACTAGCATCCCCAAAAGAATAGGCAGAAATTGGATTGTCTTCACTTAAGCCGTAATCCTTTAAATTCAAGGATTTTCTCGTGCCGGCCCCATTAATGTTCATACTAAAATCAACCCACTGTGTTTGTTCTTCCTCCTCTCTCACACCAATGGTTAAATATCCAGAAAAGTCTTCAACCTCTCCTTCTTTAAATTGAGGAGATAAAATTTCTTCATTAATTACTTTCCCATAAGAATAACTGGCCGCTGTTAAGGTGACATTTTTCCCAGTAAAATTAAAAGCGACACTTTCTGACATAAAATAAGCTAAAGAAGCAATATCTCCAAATTCTGTTTGTTTATAAGAAATTTGATTGTTCGGCAGTCCCGGAACTTTCCCCTCTTCAAAAGGGCCTAAATTATAATATTTACTTATACCAAGACCCATTCCTAAAAGAACTAGTAAAACAAGGAATAGATTTAAAAGACTACTTTTCACTTGGCGTTTTCGCCGATTTTTTTTGACAATTTCTAAAAGTTCTTGATCATTCATCTACTTTTCCTCTCTTTCTTTCATGATTTTCCGCAATTTTTTTCGCGTGCGATAGAGTTCTGTTTTCAAGCTTTCTTGGGGACGTTTTAGTAAAAAGCCCATGGTCTCTATGGAATAATTTTCCTCATACTTCATAAAAAGCAAGGTTTGTTGAAACAAAGACAAGGTTAAAAAGCTTTCTTTAAAAATTTCTACTTGGGGATTTTCTTTTTCGCTCATTTCTTTCATTAAAGGAAGATAATCTTCCATTAAAATTTCTCTTCGGCGAGTTTCTTTTCGATAATTATCCAAATAACGATTAATTCCCACGCGAAAAAGCCAAGGTTTTAACTTATTAAAAGGAAGGTCATCTTCATATTCAATTAAAGTAAGCAAGCTTTCTTGAGCCATATCTTCAGCTGTTTCTTTTTTTGCCCCAAGACGCCTGAGATAAAAAGCCAACTCTCGACTCCATTGAAGCAAAATTTCGTCATACTCTTGAATATTCAAGTTACCCCTCCTTTCCTTAATTAAACGAGTGAGACTGAAAAAAGTGAACAAAAAAAGACAAGATATTCTTTAAGAACATCTTGCCATAAAAAGCCATTAAAGAAAACGGTTACTTTAACTTATTTAACCCTTAAAAAAGCTTATTCAAAAACTCTTTTCTTTTTTCTTCTATCTTAAGTGCAAAGCTAAGAAAAAAGCTAGCTAAAATCAAAGAGATTTTAGCTAACTTTTCTTTATTTTTCCAACCATTCTAAAGAATAACCTGCTTTTTCCATTTCGTCTTTAGGAATAAATTTTAAAGCTGCAGAATTTATACAGTATCTTAAGCCTCCAGTTTCTGTGGGACCGTCAGGAAAAACATGACCTAAATGAGAGTCAGCATTTTTTGAGCGGACCTCGGTTCTTTTCATTCCATAAGAAAAATCATTTTTTTCCGTAATTTCTCCTACTGGTCGCGTGAAACTAGGCCAGCCACAGTGAGCATTATATTTATCCTTAGAAGAAAATAACACTTCTCCTGAAACAATATCCACATAAATTCCTTCTTCATAAAAATCATCATATTTTCCTGAAAAAGGGGCTTCGGTGGCATTTTCTTGGGTAACAGCAAAACTTTCTTGACTGAGACGTTTTTTCAAGGCTTCTTTACTTTCTTTTTCCATAAAAAATCCCTCCTTCTTTGAGTATAACAAAGAAAGAGGGATTTCATTTTTTTAACGCTTAAAAAACGCGCAACAGCCGGTTTAATTTGGCAATGGGAAGGCCCATGACGGTATAATAATCTCCAGCAATTTTTTCAATTAAAAGAGCCCCTTGTCCTTGAATGCCGTAACTTCCTGCTTTATCCACATATTCTTCAGTGGCTAAATATTTTAAAATATCTTCATCACTTAATGGATAAAAAGTCACATCACAGCTTTCCACTGTGGTCATTTCTTTCTTATTTTCTAACAGACACATGGCCGTATAAACTTTATGGGTTTTTCCTGAAAGACTTTTTAACATGGAAAAAGCATCCTCTTTGTCTTGAGGTTTTCCTAAAATGTTTTTATCTAAAGCCACAATTGTATCACTAGCTAAAATAAGTTCTTTAGGATAATTTTTTTGCGCGGTTTTAGCTTTTTCTTGGCTCATGCGTAAAACATAATCTTGCGGTAATTCTTCTTTTCTTTGACTTTCATCAATATTTGCCGGCACAGTTTTAAACTCTGGTACAAGGCGTTGAAGTAATTCTTTTCTTCGGGGAGATTGAGATGCTAATAACATTTTTTTACTCCTTTTTAGTGGGGATCTTGAATACGTTTGAACATTTTTTCCATATCCGTATTGGAAAAATGAATTAAAACAGGGCGACCATGGGGACAATTAAATGGATTTTCACATTGAGCTAAATCTTTTAATAATTGTCTTGCTTGGGCTTCGTCTAAATAATGGTTGGCTTTAATGGATCGCTTGCAGCTCATCATAATGGCAATGGCAGCACGATATTTTTTCACTGATACATTTCCTTCCATTAGAAGCATTTCAATTAAGCCTCGGGCAGTTTTTTCTTCCTCCCCTTTTTCAAACCAAGTGGGATGAGTGCGCAGCAAAAAAGTATTTTGCCCAAAGTCTTCTAAAAATAAGCCAATTTCATTTAATAAAGGCATTTTTTCTTTTAAAGTGAGGTAATCATTTAATGGAAATTCTAAAACAATGGGTAACAGTAATTCTTGTTGGTCTAAAGAAACTTTGCCAATTTCTTCTCTGAAATATTCATATTTAATTCTTTCTTGGGCAGCATGTTGGTCAATAATATAAAGTCCCGTTTCATTTTGGGCGAATAAAAATGTCCCGTGCATTTGTCCAAAATAATCAAGTTGTGGAAAACGTTCTGGTGGTACATTTTCTTTTTCGACAAATTGTTGTGCCTGTTGAAAACTTTTTCGATCTTGAGCATTTTCCAGGTTAAAATCCGGATGTTCCAAGTTTTCTTCCACATTTTCATAGTTATCCACAGAATTTGTGGATAACTCCTGTGAGTTATTTTCTCCTAGTGGATAGTTTTCCCCAAAGTTATCCACATTATCCACAGATTTATCCTCTTTTACGTTAAAAAATGGTTCTTCCACAAAAAAGTTACCGGTTTTATCATTATAACGGAGCTTTTCTTTCCCTTGTGGATAACTTTCAGAGTTTTCCACTATTGGAGGACGTTTTTCCACATTTTCTTGTTGAAAAAGAGAAAAAGAATCTGTGTTATGCGTTTCTTCCGTGTTTTTTTTCGTAAAATCTAAAGGAAGACTTTCCACAGTAAAATTATTTTCTACTTTTTTCTTAAATTTAAATTGTTCTAACGCATCAGGAATGAGTTGTTTTTCTTCTAAGCTTTCATAAATAGCCCCTTCAATTAAACCCATGAGTTCTTTTTCTTTACTTAAGCGAACTTCTTGTTTTGTAGGATGCACATTAACATCCACTAATAAAGGATCCGTTTGAATGGTTAATACGGCAATGGGAAAACGGCCCACCATAAGTTTTGAGCGATAACCTGCCCCAATGGCTTTATTTAAAGCATAATTTTTAATATAGCGCCCGTTAATAATCACGGAAATATAATTTCTAGAAGCTCGCGTCACTTCTGGTAAAGAAACAAAGCCGGCAATTTTAAAATCAAGATCTTCTTTTTTTATTTCCACCATTTTTTTGGCTGTAGAAAGACCATAAATTCCCGCAATAGCTTGTTTTAAATCACCATTGCCGGTGGTTTTAATCATTTGATTTCCGTCGTGTACTAAGCGAAAAGCAACACTTGGATGGGAGAGAGCTAGGCGGTTCACAATATCTGTAATATTTCCCAATTCAGTTTGTAGGGTTTTAACGTATTTTAATCTGGCAGGGGTATTGAAAAATAAATCTTCCACAGTAATTTTCGTGCCTACTTTACTTGGAGCGGGACTTTCTTCTGTTATATTTCCCCCAATAAGCTTAATCATAAAGCCTTCTCCTTCATCTTTTACAGCCGTTTCCATAGTTACTTTAGAAACAGACGCAATGGAAGGAAGAGCTTCACCACGGAATCCTAAGGTGCGAATACGAAAAAGATCATCTTTTCCGTGAATTTTACTTGTGGCGTGACGTTTAAACGCATTTTTCACATCTTCTTTTAAAATTCCTGTACCGTTATCCACTACTTGAATTTTTTTCAGACCTGCTTCTTCAATTACAATATCAATTTGGCTACTACCAGCATCTAAGGCATTTTCTAGTAATTCTTTTACCACTGATGCGGGACGTTCCACTACTTCTCCAGCAGCAATTTGGTTAGCTAAAGTTTCCGAAAGTTCATGAATTTTCCCCATAAGTTTCCCTCCTTTCTTCTAAAGTCGTTTTTGTAAATCATAAAGTTTGTTTAAAGCTTCCATCGGGGTCATTTCTAATAAATTCAAATTTTTAATTTCCGAAACAATTTCCTCTTCTTCAGTGACTTCTTCAAATAAAGACAGTTGATTACTTTCGGAAACCAAATTTTCATTCATCATTGGGACACTTTGATTTTCCAGACCGGCTAAAATAGCTGCTGAACGTTCTAGTAAATCAGTAGGCAGGCCGGCAATTTTGGCCACATGAATCCCGTAACTTTTATCTGCTGGTCCTGGCATAATTTTATGCAAAAAGACGACTTCGCCATTTTTTTCTACCGCACCTACATGAACATTTTGCAAATGTTTTAAGGTTTTATCTAAAACGGTCAGTTCATGATAATGAGTAGAAAATAAAGTTTTTGCTTTGATTTTTTCGTGAACATATTCAATAATTCCTTGGGCTAAAGCCATTCCGTCATAAGTAGCCGTGCCTCGACCTAATTCATCAAATAAAATGAGACTTTGACTAGTAGCATGTCTAATGGCTTGATTGGCTTCCATCATTTCCACCATGAACGTTGATTGTCCAGCGATTAAATCATCACTGGCTCCAATTCGAGTAAAAATTCGGTCAAAAATAGGTAAGACACAACTTTTCGCCGGAACAAAACTACCCATTTGAGCCATAATTACCGTTAAAGCCACTTGACGCATATACGTACTTTTCCCTGACATATTAGGACCAGTGATTAATTCCACAGTTACATTTTCAGCCATTTCAATGGAATTTGGCACATATTGTTGGTGTCCTAAAACTTTTTCTACCACTGGGTGCCGTCCGTCTACTAGATGAATATTTTTTCCATTAATTTCTAAAGTAGGTTTCACATAATCATAATCTTCAGCCACTGTGGCAAAACTTAAAAGACAGTCTAGTTCTGCGACACCTTTTGCTAAAAGCTGTAAAGGAGCAATTTCTTTTTTCACTTGTTCTCTTAAAGCAATAAACAAATTGTATTCAAGATCCACTGATTTTTCTTCAGCAGATAAAATTTTATCCTCTACTTCTTTTAATTCTGGAGTGATAAAACGCTCTGCATTGGCTAAAGTTTGTTTTCGTTGGTAACGACTAGTGTCTAAGTTTAATAAATTTGTTTTCGTAATTTCAATATAGTAACCGAAAACTCGATTGAAACCTACTTTTAAATTTTTAACTCCTGTGATTTCTCGCTCTTTTTGTTCTAAAGCGGCAATCCATTGTTTTCCATGTTTCATGGCATCCCGATAATTATCCAGTTGCTCATTGTACTGGTCTTTAATTAAATGACCTTCTGTAATTAAAAGAGGCGCATCTTCTGAGATGCCTCGTTCAATGAGCGCCACTAATTCAGGTAAAGGATTCATTTTTTTAAGGAGGGTATCAAATTCTCCTTCATTAATTCCCGTGACTAAAGAAATAATAGCAGGAATTTCTTTTAAAGAATTCTTCAACTGTAATAAATCTCGCCCGTTCACATTACCAAAGGCCACGCGACCAGCTAAACGCTCAAGATCATAAACTTTTTTTAAGGCTTCGATTAAATCTTTTCGTTCAAAAAAGCTATTAAGTAATTTTTCGACCATGTTTTGCCGAGCAGAAATATCACTTAATTGAATTAAAGGTCGATCTAGCCATTGTTTTAAGAGTCGTCCTCCCATGGCGGTTTTTGTTTCATCTAACAGCCATAAAAGGGTTCCTTTTTTTTGTCCCGTGCGAATGGATTGGGATAATTCTAAGTTATATTTAGAAAAATGATCTAATTGTAAAAAGTGATTAGGTTCATAGCTTTGAGCTTGTTGTAAGTGAGATAAAGACCGTTTTTGCGTTTTGCTTAAATAAGTTAACAATTTTCCTAAAACAGCTTTTTCTTCTTCACTTTCAATATGTTGCAATAAGAAATTTCTCTCCGTACTAGCTTCATTTTCCATTTCTTTTGAAAGAACCAAATTAAAACGATCTTGTAAATGTTTCAAAATTTCTGGAGAAATATCAGTGGTCAAGACTAATTCTTTACTTTCTAATGCAGCAATTTCATTAATAATTCCTTGTTCATCACTTAAAAGACACGTTTTCAATTCTCCAGTGGAAAGATCCACATAAGAAAAACCGTAACCAGAAGTATTTTTCCCTATAGCTGATAAATAATTATTAGCTTTTGCGTCCACGGCTTTTCCTTCCATACGCGTTCCTGGGGTCACTAGATGAGTGACTTCCCTTTTCACCATGCCCACGGCTTTTTTGGGATCTTCCATTTGTTCGCAAATGGCCACTTTATACCCTTGATCCACTAAGGTATCAATGTAGCCAGACACTGCGTGATGAGGCACGCCACACATGGGAATTGGATCATCAGCATTTTTATTGCGACTGGTTAAAGTTAATTCTAAGAGTTGGGAAACTTTAATGGCATCATCGTAAAAAAGTTCGTAAAAATCCCCTAAACGATAAAATAAAAAAGCATCAGGATATTGTTCTTTAATGGCTAAATATTGCGCCATCATAGGAGTATTTTTAGTCTTTTGTGGCATCCTTATCACTTCCTTTGAGAAAAATATTCACCTTTGTTTCAATTAATTCTGTCACATATTGTAAAAGCTCATTAGCGTCATAAAGAGCCTGACGGTAAGCAACCACTAAAGGATGGGTATCTAACTGTTCTTTTAAGCTGTCTGCTTTTTCATTAGCTAATTTGGCTGCAGTAAATTTTTCATAATGGGTAAAATTCACTGCGTCTTTTTGAGCTTTTTCTAAATCCTCTTGTAATTTTTTTAAGCCTTCGTGATGATTCACTTTATTTTCTAGACGTTGATATTCTACGATAACAGGATCTTTTTTTAAAAGGTCCAGTAATTCATTTAATTGTTTTTGGACATTTTCATCTAACTTTTCCATTGTTGCTCCTAACTAAAAAAAGGATGATCATTTGAAATCACATGATTTTCAATTTTTAAACATTTTCCAGATGCATTATCAATGTCTAACAGACAATAAGATAAAATTCCTGGTCCCTCTTCTAAAATTTCAAAACGATGAGGAAGCGCCGTGATAAATTTATCAATGACCCCTTCTTTTTTCATTCCTAAAATACCATTTTCTGGTCCTGTCATGCCCACATCTGTGAGGCGACCAGTGCCTTTTGGTAAAATTCTGGCGTCATTGGTTTGCACATGAGTATGGGTACCAATCACCCCTGACACAAGTCCATCTAAATGCCAACTTAAAGCAATTTTTTCACTGGTAGTTTCTGCGTGGAAGTCCACAAAGATTAAATTCGTTTCTTTTTTGGCTTCTTTCACTAATTCTTCAGCCATTTTAAAAGGATCATCTAAAGGAGTCATTAAAGCACGTCCTTGAAGATTAATGACGGCTAATTTTTCTTGATTCACTTTGACAATTCTCATGCCCACTCCAGGAGTTCCTTTGGGAAAATTAGCTGGACGAATCATTTTATTGGCTGTATCTATAAAATTAAAGATTTCCCGATTGTCCCAAGTGTGATTTCCCATAGTGATAATATCGGCCCCATCTTGAAGCAATTTTTTATAAATTTTTTCGGTGATTCCTCGGCCACTTGCTGCATTTTCGCCATTAACAATGGTCATTTGTGGATGATATTTTTGTTTCAACCGTGGCAAATATGTACTAATCATTTCTCGTCCTAAAGAGCCCATTACGTCTCCAATAAAAAGTATCCGCATTTTTTTCTCCTTTTCTTTTAACAACTTCCTATATTATAGCCATAAATTTCTGACTTTACAAAGGGCGGCGTTTTTTCTCTTCAATAAATAATCAACTTGTGTTACCTTAGGAATAGTTTCTATTTTGGAGGAATTTTGATGAAAAAATTAAAAGGAATGCTACTAGCTCTTGGACTTTCTACAGCTATTGTTATTCCCATTACCTTGGGAATATATTTTTTCGGTGGGCTGCAAAAAACAGCTAAAACAACGGCTACCACTGAAACAAGTGAAACCACTGAATCTACTAAAACCACTGGGTCTACTAAAGCTACTGAAGCCACTTCTTCTTCAAGTGAAAAGAAAACTGCTTCTGAAGATGAAAAAGATCCCGTTGAAAAGTTAATGAGTCAAATGACTTTAGAAGAAAAAGTGGGCCAATTATTTTTAGCTCGTGTTCCTAAAGAAAAACAATTAGAAGACCTAAAAAATTACCATTTAGGCGGCTATTTACTATTTGGGAAAGATGTTTCAGGTTTAACTGTGAAAGAATTGCAAGAAAAAACCCAAAGCTTCCGGGATGCCGCTAAATTTCCTCTTTTATTAGGAGCTGATGAAGAAGGGGGCACGGTGAGCCGAGTGAGTGGAAATAAAGAACTAGTCACTACTCCTTTTAAATCTCCTCAAGAACTTTACGCTTTAGGAAAATGGGAAAAAATTACTAGTGATACCCTAAATAAAGCAAAACTTTTAACATCTTTCGGTTTAAATACTGGACTTTTTCCAGTAGCAGATGTGGCTACTGAGAAAAATGCGTTTATTTATGATCGCACCATTGGCCTTGATGCCACAGGAACCAGCGACTATGTGACTACTGTCGTCAAAGCTTTAGAAAAAGCACAATTTGGCTCCACCTTAAAACATTTTCCCGGCTATGGAAATAATTCTGATAGTCATACAGAGATTGTGACGGACAATCGTCCCTTAAAAGAATTAGAAGAAAATGATTTCAAACCATTTATAGCTGGAATTAAAGCAGGAGCTGACAGTATTTTAGTTTCTCATAATATTGTAACTGCCATTGATAATAAAAATCCGGCCTCAATTTCTCCTAAAGTTCATGATATTTTACGCAAAAACTTGAATTTTAAAGGCGTCATTATGACTGACGATATGGATATGGCCGGACTTTCCGATTTTATTTCCCAAGAAGATGCTGGTCTTACTGCACTGAAAGCTGGGAATGATTTAATCTTGTCTTCTACTTATAGTCAACAAATCCCTAAAATTGTGGCTGCAGTGAAAAAAGGCGATTATAGTGAAGAAGATTTAGATACTTCTGTTAAACGTGTCTTAACTTGGAAAAAAGATTTAGGACTATTAGAAAAATAAAATTGTTCCACGTGAAACGAAAAAATCCTCCAGAAATTAAATTTCTGGGGGATTTTTTATTAATTATTATTTTTCCTGTGCTTGAATGTTAGCCATTTGTTCTTTTACTGTTGGGTTTTCTCTAAATTCATCGTAGGTTGTTTCTGCTCTATCTACCACACCATAAGCGGACAAGTAAATAATCCGATTGGCCACTGTTTGAATAAATTGGTGGTCATGAGAAGCAAATAACACGGACCCTTTAAAATCAATTAAGCCATCATTTAAAGCAGTGATACTTTCAAGGTCTAAATGATTAGTTGGATCGTCTAATAATAACACGTTGGCTTTTAAAAGCATGAGTTTAGATAACATTACCCGTACTTTTTCTCCCCCGGATAAAACGTTGACTGATTTTAATACTTCATCTCCAGAAAATAACATTCTTCCTAAAAATCCTCGTAAGAAAGTATTGTCGTCTTCTTCTTTTTCAGCAAATTGACGTAACCAATCTAAGATACTTTCATCCCCAGAAAACATTGCTGTGGAATCTTTTGGTAAATAAGATTGACTCGTCGTGACACCCCAACGGACTGTTCCTGAATCTGGCGTAATTTCTCCCGTTAACACTTTGAAAAGTGCCGTTGTGACCATATCATTTTTACCAAGAAAAGCGACTTTATCATCTTTATTCAAAGTAAAACTAATATGATCTAAGATTTTTTCTCCATCAATAGAAACACTTAAATCATCTACTTGCAACAAATCATTTCCAATTTCTCGGTTAGCGTTAAATTTAATAAACGGATAACGGCGAGAACTTGGTTGAATATCATCTAAAGTAATTTTATCGAGCATTTTTTTCCGGGAAGTAGCTTGTTTTGATTTTGAAGCATTAGCAGAAAAACGCGCAATAAATTCTTGCAGTTCTTTGATTTTTTCTTCTTTTTTAGAATTTTGGTCTTGTTGCAAACGTTGGGCTAGTTGAGAAGATTCCAACCAAAAATCGTAGTTTCCCACATAAAGTTGAATTTTAGAAAAATCTAAGTCAGCCATATGAGTACATACTTTGTTTAAAAAGTGGCGGTCATGGGAAACCACAATCACCGTATTTTCAAAATTAATTAAAAATTCTTCTAACCAGTCAATGGACGCCACATCTAGTCCGTTGGTTGGTTCGTCTAAAAGTAACACATCTGGTTTACCAAATAAGGCTTGAGCAAGTAAAACTTTTACTTTTTCCCCTGCTGTTAAAGTAGACATTAAGTTTTGGTGCACAGAATCTGGAATATTTAACCCTTGTAACAGTTGGCTCGCTTCAACTTCTGCTTCCCAACCTCCTAATTCGGCAAATTCTCCTTCTAATTCTGCTGCTTTAATCCCGTCTTCTTCGGTGAAATCTTCTTTCATATAAATAGCGTCTTTTTCTTTCATAATTTCATAAAGACGTTCATGACCCATAATTACTGTTTCTAAAATCGTTAACTCTTCATAATCAAAGTGATTTTGTTTTAAGGTTGCTAGGCGTTCATTCGGTCCTAAAGTCACTGAACCTGTTGTTGGCTGAATTTCTCCTGATAAAATTTTTAAAAAAGTAGATTTTCCAGCACCATTTGCCCCAATTAATCCATAACAATTTCCTGGTGTGAATTTAATATTCACGTCTTTAAAAAGCTGGCGGTCGGAAAAACGCAAACTCACATCATTTACTGTAATCAAATTTTTATCCTCATTTCTTTTTTCGCAATGAGTGCATTATACCTAGTGTTTTTAAAAGAATCAAGGTTTCCACTGGTAATTTACTGATTTTACAAGTTTCAAAGGAATTTTAAGATAAAATCTTTTAAATAAGATAACCAAACCAGACCATGAAAAAGTAGTTAGGAAAATTTCCCAACTACTTTTTCTACTTTTTTATTTCAAAAATTCTTTTAAAGGAATTAAATCTTCTGCTTCATAGCGTTCCTTAAAAGCAGCAATTTCTTCTTGGGAGAATTTTTCTGGGTCTAAGGTTAAATGTTCCACTGGAATTGGTCGATCATTTTTAATTTTACAATCAATGACCACAGGACAATTGCTTTTTTTAGCTAGGTCAAAAATTTCTGGTAAGTCTTTGGGATCTTCTACTCTATAGCCTATTGCTCCCATGCCTTCTGCGATTTTAGCAAAATCGGCTCCTTGAAGTTTCACTCCATATTTCGTTTGTTTCGTATCTTCTTGTTCTGCTTCAATAAAGCCAAAGGAATTATTAGAAAAAACAATATTAATAATCGGTAACTTATAAGCTACTTGCGTAATAATATCTTGCATGACCATTGCAAAGGCACCATCACCATTTAAAGTGAACACTTGACGTTTAGGATAACTTAATTTGGCACCGATTCCTCCTGGAACACCATAACCCATAGTAGCAAACCAACCTGAAGTGGTAAATTGTTGCCCGTGACCGTTCATTTCTAAAAAGCGCGCTGCATAAATCGTGGAATTACCCACATCAGTGACAAAAATAGCGTCCTCTTCTTTAATGCGATTAATTTCTTTAAAAATAGGTTCCACTCTTAAAGGAACATCTTTCCGATCAGCAAATTTATTTACATACTCATGCCAATTGGCGATATTTTTCAGATTAGCTTCCCACCATTTATCAGGTGTTCTTCCAGGCCCTTTTTCCATGATTTTTTCTAAAGCGGTTTTTCCATCTCCTAAAATCGTCACATCCGTTTTATGACGGCGACCAAATTGACTGGCAGCAATATCAATTTGAATAAATTTTGCCTTTGGATTGAAAAAGTATTTCCCAAAAGGAAAATCACTTCCAGCAAAAATAATTAAATCAGCCATTCCTAAAGCTTCGTTAGCAGGTTTCCACGCAACTCGAGCAGCTGAACCTAAATAATAAGGAGCTAAATCCGGTATAATTCCTTTTGCTAAAACAGAAGCAGCTACGGGCATGGAAAAATATTCTACAAATTTTTCAATAGTTTCTAATCCTCCCCGTAATCCTTGTCCAATATATAACACTGGTTGTTGCGCTTTTTGAATTAATTCATAAGCAGCACTAAGATCGCTGGATTCTGCAGGAAGAATAACCCCTTTTTTATGAGGAGCATTAGGGACAAACGTAGCAGGAATTTCCACTTCCCCAAAATCTACTGGAATAGTGACCACTGCCACTCCTTTTTTCTCATAAGCTTGTTTAATGGCTTCGTCCACAACTTCAGGTAAGCTTTCTGGGGTCATTACCGTTCGATTGTAAACTGAAACATCGGCGTAAATCGGATTTTCATTTAACTCTTGGAAGTAAAATTGATTCATAGACGTACTAGCCACTTGGCCGATTAAGGCTAAAACAGGCACATGATCCATTTGAGCATCATATAAACCATTTAATAAATGAGTGCCTCCAGGTCCTGCTGAACCAAAGCAAACGCCAATTTTTCCTGTAAGTTTTGCATCTGCACTAGCGGCTAAAGCGCCCACTTCTTCGTGGCGCACTTGAATATATTGAATGGTCTTTTGCTTTTCGTATAAAGCATCCATGGTGGAATTAAAGGAACCTCCCGGAATTCCATAAAGATGATCTACTCCCCAAGCTTCTAAAACATTCACCATGGCTACACTGGCTGGTATTTTTTCTGACATGAATAATTCCTCCATTTTTGTATTGTTAGTTTAATTGTAGAACTTATCTGCTAATTTTCAAAATAATCCTTCTTCTAAATAACATCAATTATTTTTATCTTTTTAAAAAAATGTGCGACTTCAGGCGGATTTCTTTTTAATGTTTTATAGGTACACTAATTTTAATTAACAAAATCCCGCTTAGTTAAAAGGAGAAATTAAATGAAAGAAAAATACGCTGGAATTACTTTATGTTATTGTTTCTTCTCTTTATGTGTGGTATTACTCCACTGCGGTCATTTAGCTGAAAATCCTTATTTACATTTTTTTCTTAAAAGTATCCTTTGCCGCTTTGCTGTTCCTTTTTTTCTCATTAGTACTGGTTATTTTTATACTAAACAGCAACATGAGAAAAAGGATTATCAAAAACGTTATCGGAAAAAGCAATGGAAAAGTTATCTTTTTTGGAGTGCTATTTATTTACCTCTAGGCTTTCTTTTTATTCAAAGTCAGCATCTATCGCCTTTTTTGTATCCAGTCGCGACTCTTTTCGCTTTATTTTACCTAGGAACCTACTATCATTTATGGTATTTTCCTGCTTTATTATTTGGTTTAAAATGGAATGAATGGTTACTAAAACATTTGAAAATTCCCCTAGTATTACTTATTAATGGCGGTCTTTTTACTTTAGGAACTTTAGAAACCTATTCGGCTTTTTTTCAACAATTCTCTTGGTTTAGTTTGTATGAACGCTATGAAAGTTTCTTTTACACCACAAGAAATGGCTTGTTTTTCACTCCCATTTTTTTACTTTTAGGTTATTTAATTTATCACTATCCAGAAAAAATAAAAAATTTCTACCATTCATTAAAAACAAAAATGGCTTTAGGCGCTCTAGTCCTTCTAGAAAGCAGTCTCATTTACACGCATCCAGGAAAAGATAAAAATTTCTTTTTCTTTCTCCTCTTTTTAACCCCCGCTTTATTTTCTGCTTTACTTTCCTTGAAAATATCTTTTAAATGGAAGAAAAATTGGCGTTATTTCGGCCAACAATTATTCTTTATTCATCCAGGAATTATCTTTCTTCTGCAACTTTTATTTCCCAATTTAACGGGAATGGGACTTTTTTTCAGTGTGTTGGCACTCTTCATTTTCCTTATGTTAGGACGGAAAATATGGCAACGCTCCACAGAAAAATTATTTTCTCCAGGAATTTAAAAAAAATCACCCTTTATGGCTTTTCTTTTTGCTAAAATTCTTTATGATTAAGACAAAGGAGGGATTTTCTTGGTTAAAGCCTATACGAAAGAAGCCATTACTAAATATTTTATTGAACGATTAAACCAAGTACCCCTAAGTGACATTACAGTGAAAGAAATTGCCGAAAATTGCGAGATTAATCGCAATACTTTTTATTATTACTATGAAGATATTTATGATCTTCTTGGTGAAATTTTCCAAAATGAACTGGATCAAGTTATTCAAGAATATAACGAAACCTTGTCTTGGGAAGAAAGTTTTATTCTAGCGACAAAATTTGCCCTAGATAATAAAAAAGCCATTTATCACGTGTATAATTCCATGCGCCAAGAAGAAGTGATTAATTACGTCTATGCCGCAGCTGGAAACGTCATGACTCGTTATGTAAAAAGAGCCAGTGAAAAAATCCCAGCCAGTCAAACCGATATTTTAATTATTGCTGGTTTTTATCAATGCGCTTTAACTGAAATGGTTATTCGTTGGATTCAACAAGGGATGAAAGAAGATCCAAAAAAAGTTATTACTAGAATTGGGCAACTCTTTGATGGAAATATTGAACTTTCCTTAAAAAGAAGTCTCCAATAATCTTGCTTTTTTAATTCTGGCATTTTTTGCCAGAATTTTTTTTATAAAAACTAGGCATTGAAGCTTTAGTGTTGGAATTTCTAGCATAGGATATTTTTTACCTAATGTATCTTTTCTTAAAACTCACTAAGATAAAAGAGTAGAAAAAAAGAAAAGAGGAATTTATGATGGAATTAAAAACAGTCGATCCACGTCTTACGTTAACTAATGGAAATTATCATTCCTTAGTCCATGCTAGAAAACCTCAAGGCATTGAAGAAAAAAGCGCCTATTTAGTGGGCACAGGAATTGCCTCTTTAGCTGCTGGGTGTTTTCTTATTCGGGACAGCCACATGGCCGGAGATAAAATTACCTTTTTAGAAAAGCTTGAACTCCCTGGAGGTTCCCTAGATGGTTCTTTAATTCATAATTTAGGTTATGTTGCTCGTGGAGGACGGGAAATGGGGCACCACTTTGAAGTTTTGTGGAATTTATTTTCCTCCCTTCCAGCCACAGAAGATCCTAGTATGTCTGTTTTAGATCATTTCTACTATACAAACTTAGACGATCCTAACTCTAGTAATTGTCGGATCACAGAAGAACAAGGGAAACGTTATGACAATGGAAAATTTAATTTAGGACAAGATTTAGCGAAAGAATTAGCTGAATTTATTATGACAGCTGATGAAAAATTAGAAGATAAAACCATTGAAGATGTTTTCTCTAAAGAATTATTAGCCTCTGATTTTTGGATTTATTGGCGGACCATGTTTGCCTTTCAAAATTGGAACTCTGCTTTAGAAATGAAGCTTTATATGAATCGTTTCATCCATCACGTAGGAGGGTTAACTAAATTATCCGCTTTACAATTCTCTCGCCATGACCAATACACTTCTTTTGTAAAACCCATGGTAAAATACTTGCAAGATAACGGGGCTCATTTTGAATATGGCGTCACTGTAGACAATGTAGAATTTGAAATTTCTGACAAGAAAAAAGTGGCTAAAAAAATTATTGCCACAAAAGATGGCAAAGATTTCTCCATTGATTTAACAGAAAATGATCTCGTCTTTATTACAAATGGCTCTATTACTGAAGCTTCTGGTTACGGAGACGACCAAACTCCTGCACCATTTAATAAAGGTCATGAAGGATGCTGGAATTTATGGGAAAACATTGCCCAACAATCAGATGATTTTGGTCACCCAGAAAAATTTGATAACGATACAGAAAAAACCAACTGGGAATCTTGTACTGTTACCTGTCATGATGAACGAGTACCAAAATATATTGAAAAAATTACTAAACGTTCTCCTTACGGGGGCAAAACTGTCACTGGGGGCATTGTAACTGCTAAAGATTCTTCTTGGCTCATGAGCTGGACCATTAATCGCCAAGAACAATATCTCGGACAACCAAAAGAAGATGTAGTTGTTTGGGTTTATGGCTTATTTTCTGATGTTAATGGAGATTACATTAAAAAACCAATGAGAGATTGTACAGGAAAAGAAATCACTAAAGAATGGTTATATCATTTAGGCGTTCCTGTAGCAGAAATTGATGAATTAGCTGACAGCTGCACTGCTATTCCTGTAATGATGCCTTACATTACTTCACAATTTATGCCAAGAAAAGCAGGAGATCGTCCTTATGTTGTGCCAAAAAATGCCGTGAACTTTGCCTTTTTAGGTCAATTTGCTGAAACTTTAGATGATCCAGGAAGAGACACTGTCTTTACCATTGAATATTCTGGTCGAACAGCCATGGAAGCAGTATATGTTTTAACAGGTGTCGAACTAGGTGTCCCTGAAGTTTATGCTTCTCGTTATGACATTCGCTACCTTCTTTCTGGAGCCGTAGCTTTACTTGACGGAGAAAAACCAGATTTGAAATTAAATCCTCTCGTTAAAATGGGCTTAGAGCATAAAATTGCCGGAACAGACATTGCTGTGTTGTTAAAAGAATATGGGATTATTTAACTTAAAATAACTTACTAATACGTCAAAGAAAAAGATTCAGACAAAAGAAAACTCCTCTAAAAATGAGATACTTATTCTTACTTTTAAAGCCGTTACTCAATTGTCTGAGTCTTTTTTTGTTGCATTTTTAAGTACACCTAAACTTTTTGTTAGATTATACTTGTTTTTTATGGCATTTTCCTTTACTCTAAAGTTAACAAGTATTTGGAGGTGCTTACATGGTTGATTTTTTCCTGACTCTCGCTCCTTGGCAGCAAGCCTTATTAGGAACAGGGTTTACTTATTTTATGACTGCTTTAGGTGCAGCCTTGGTTTTTTTCTTTAAAAACATAAAAAAAGAAGTCTTAAACTTAATGCTAGGATTTGCCTCTGGGGTCATGGTAGCCGCAAGTTTTTGGTCATTATTAGAACCAGCCATTGAACAAGCGGCAGAAAATGGCAGCATTCCTTGGTTAGTCGCTTCTGTTGGTTTTGGTGCTGGAGGAGTATTTTTATATATTGCAGATAAACTTATGCCCCATATACACTTTGGTCCAAAGCATGAAGAAGAAGGTATTCACACTCACTTAAAACGAACGATTTTGTTAGTTTTTTCTATTACCTTGCACAATATTCCAGAAGGGTTAGCGGTTGGTGTGGCTTTTGGAGCTGCGAATGAAATGATTTCCCCTGAAGCAGGAATTTTAGCTGCTATTTCAGTGGCTTTAGGAATTGGAATTCAAAACTTTCCAGAAGGCGCTGCAGTTTCCATTCCCTTACGTCAAGAAGGTTTAAGTCGCACAAAAGCCTTTTTATACGGACAAGCCAGTGGTCTAGTGGAACCTATTGCTGGTGTTTTAGGTGCTATTTTAGTGTCTAAAGTAACAGCAATTTTACCTTATGCTTTAGGTTTTGCTGCTGGAGCGATGATTTATGTAGTGGTGGAAGAACTTATTCCAGAAGCCCAACAAAACGCTAGCTCTAAACGACATTTTGCGGTTTTTGGTTTCATGTTAGGTTTTATGATCATGATGATTTTAGATGTGGCTTTAGGATAATTCTTCTCTCTAATATAAAATACGCAAAAAAAAAGATTCTGGAATTTTTTCCAGAATCTTTTTTTTTATATTAATAATTTCTGCGAGAATTTTTTGGTTCAAGATATTTCACAATTAATTTTCCTAAAGCAATGGCCAAAATTAAAGGAAAAATAAATTTAATTAAACCAAAAAAGACACTTCCTAAAACACCTAGTAAAAAGCCAGCGACAACAATAAATCCAATGGCTGCTAAAATCATTAATCCCGTATCTTTGTTCATTATTTCTTCCTCCGTGTTTTCTTTTGATATACCTATCTTAAAGGAAAAAAATTTTTGTCACATCTGACAAAAGAACCATTTCAACTCAGACTTTAGACTGAAATATTTATTTTACAATTTCTTTTTTTGAAAAATTAGTTGTCCTAAAAGTAAACAACTCACAATTAAAATGAGAGTAATGACTAAGCTTTTATCATAAGTTTTTAAAGCTGCTCCTTGAAAAATAGCCATTCCTTCCGTTAATTTTAAGGGTAAATACTGAGCAATTTTTTCAAAAAGACTCGATAAATACAAAGAAAAAATAACAACTCCCGTGCCAATAATTACCCAAGTATTGTTTTTCCCTGTGGAAAATAAAATTACTAAACTCAAAACAAAGAGACCAAACAGCCAGTAAAAAATAATTCCCCAAGGTAAATTTTTCGCCAAAGTGTTATCCCAAAAGTAGCCATTGTACCAATAAGTAATGCCAAAACATAGAAAATACAGCACCGTCCAATTGACTAAAATGAGACAGCTTTTAGCCCAGAAAATCGCTTTTTTTCCTAGTCCTTTAACCACTAAGGGAATCAAAGTTCCTTTTTCATACTCTTTTGTGAAAATATTACTGCACATTAACACAAAAACAATTAAAGCCATGGGTAAATTTTTATAAAATTGTCCCCAGCTACTTAACGCATTCACCGTAATTTCTGTGGTGGTAATGCCACTTTCTGCTAAAGAGTCGGACATGGTTTTCATAAGCCAAGGAGTCATCTTCGCAATAGCTGGATTCATAATACCAAAAACAATAAAAATCATACTTAAAATAAATAGTCGACAACTTCTAACCCATTCTAATCCTTCTTTTTTCAAAAAAGCTTTCATTTTTCCACCACCTTCAGAAAAATATCTTCTAAGTGCGTCTGTCTTTTTTCTATTTTTTCAAAAGAAAAATGTTGCTCCAAAAGAAATTTCAGCACTTGAGGCAACAAGGTTTCTGACAGATAAAATTCTTTTTCTTTAATTCTTTCTAATTGAGGAAAAATAGCAACTAGACGTTCACTTTCTTTTTCCTTAGTCATTTTCAAGAAAAACTTATCTTCTTTTCCTTGAGTCAATTCAGCTAACGTACCCGTTAATTGAATTTTTCCTTCATGCAAAAACGCCACTTCGTCACAAATTCGTTCCACATCCGTTAAAATATGAGTGGAAAAAAGCACGGTAGTTTGTTCTTTAATGTTGACTAAAATATCGAGAATTTCTTTTCTTCCTAAAGGATCTAAAGCTGACGTTGGCTCATCACAAATTAAAAGCTCAGGGCGATGGTATAAAGCTTGAGCAATGCCTAATCGCTGTTTCATTCCCCGAGAATATCCGGCAATACGCCCTTTTTCTTTTTCTAATCCGACTAAAGAAAGTAATTCAGCTGTTCGTAATCCTCTTTCTTTTCCAGATAATTTGGCTATTTCTCCGGAAAAATTCAAATATTCTTCCCCTGTTAAATAAGGATAGAATTCTGGAACATCCGGTAAATAACCCATAGTTACTGAAGGATGGTTTTCTAACGGTTCTCCTTTTAAAAAAATATCTCCTCCGTCTTTTTTTAAAAGACCCAAAATAATTTTCATCGTGGTGGTTTTTCCTGCTCCATTTTCTCCAACAAAGCCAAAAATACCTTTTTCCGGAATAGAAAAACTCACATCTTTTAAAACTTCTTTTTCTCCAAAACTTTTTTTCACGTGATTCAAAGTTAAAAAAGCCATTTTTAGTCCTCTTTTCCTAGTAGAAAGTACAAAATTGGCCCAATAAATTCCATGCCAATGACCACGATGACTACCCACAACAGGCGACTGCCTCTTTTATACGTTTTATGAGTAAAAATATGGTATAAAGTGTAAAACAATAAGGCAAATTGAAAAATAATTAAAGGAATTAAAAAGGGTAGATACTCTTTCACATTAAGCATTATTTTTTCCTCCTAATAAATGATTTTTGATTTTTAGAAAACGTTCCTCTGAAGCAAGCACACTAAAACCAGGATAATTCAAGGCATCTGTTAAATTGTTTTTGATAAATTTTTTATCTCGGGGAGCTAAATTGCCTAAAGGAAGTCCTTCAATCCAAGCATCTAACTGATTAAAATAGCTATCTCCGTGTAACACCACTTCATGGGCTAAGAGTTCATCAATAGCGTATTGAAATTTTTCCAAATAGTTCAAAGCTTCTGAAATAAGACCATGGTTAGCAAAAAAAACAGCACTTTGAAAGTAAAATTGTCCTGCTAAATTAGGATGTAGAGTGACAAAATTATACGCACTTATGATTTTTTCTCCTCGTAAAATAGTCTTTTTCCCATAGGCTAAATCTGGCACAATACTTAAAGACAAAATAATATTCCCTAAAAGATCGCATAAGCTTAGATAATATTTTACTTGTAAATGTTCTTGGGCTTTTTCTTTTTTTCCCGTCATTTCGTATGCTTGAATTAAAAAAGTGCCTCTGTTACTAGTTAAAGAGGTTAATTCTTCTGTTTCTTCAAAAAGTTCAATGACTTTTTCCCCTTGTCCCAGTTGTAAATAAAGCATGCCTTCCATGGTCAAGGCTTCATTTTTTACAGATAAGTCAGCGGTCATTGTTAAAATACGCTGGCACCAACTTAAGGCTTCTTGAAGCATTTCTTCCCCGACTTTTTGCGGGTAAAGCATGAAATGATTGACTGTTAATAAACTTAATTGTAATAACAAAGGTGCACAAGAATAATATTTTTTTCCTAAGTGTTGCATTTTTTCCCGTACTTTTATTAAAGGTTCAACAGTAAAGGCTTTTTCCAACTCTTCATAGTAGCGGCGAATTTGTTCCTTGGATAATTGGGCTTCATAACCTAGTAATTCATCTACGCTCACGGCAAAAAAAGTCGCTAATTGGGGTAATAATAAAATATCTGGAGTGCTTTGATTTTTTTCCCATTTAGACACAGCAGATTTAGTGACTCCTAAATAATCAGCTAAGTTTTCTTGGGTCAGCTTTTTTTCTTGGCGAAAGCGAAAAATATTTTCTCCAATATTTAAAGTATTCATTAGATCTCCTTTCTCATTACTTTTTATTTAGTATAGAAGATTGCTTTTCCCATAGCAATCAGATAACACGCTATTTTACTCTATAAAATCAACCACTAGGAAACTTCTTCCGTAAAAAAAGAAGTGAGATATTCCTACCTCACTTCTTTTTTTAGTACATCTAATTTGTGACTAGCTATTTTTAAGTTCCTACTTATTTTAAAATTGGTTCAAAATAACATTCAAAATTAACGCTCCCACGTAAGATCCATTAAAAATTAAAAAATTATCAATGGAACGTTTGAAGCTAATAGGTGCTGGAACTTCTTCCCGGTGTTTTTTTAATCCTTGTAACACAAAATACAAACTACCAAACACTAATAAAATTGGCCAACGGAAAACCCCTAAGAAAAAGCCAATTAATAACACAGCGTAACAAGCAAGCATCATAATATCAAAAAGTAAAATACCTTTTTCTCGTCCAATATAAAACACTAAGGTAAAACGATGATTCACCACATCAGTGTCTAAATCCCGCAAGTTATTAGCTAACATAATATTAGCAATGGTGAAAACTAAAGGTAAACAAGCAATAAGTAAGGCAATCACTGCACTTATTTTTCCTGTTAAAGCAAAGGTATTATTTTCAATAGACAGGAAGAATAATTTTTCTGAATAAGTGTTTAAATACACCACCATAGCTGGAATGCCCACACCCATAGTCACGCCGGAAAAAAGTTCTCCCACTGGCATTCTTGATAAAGGTACTGGACCAAAAGTATAAAAAATACCAATAAAGCAACAAACAGCTCCCATAAGTAAAAAGAGCCAACCAGATAATAAAGATAAGATTAAGCCAAATAAAATAGCTACTGCCATCATACTAAAAATTAAAATTCTAACTAATGACGTATCTAAATTAGCTCGACCAATAATATTTTCTTCATATTTGTAATGATCATCTTTAGCTTTCAAGAAATCTTGATAGTTATTAATAGCAGTAGTGGTCATATCAAATAAAATCATGGCTAAGAAAAATAAAATCATATAAAACCAATTGACTGTTTTAAAATAACTCCAAGAAAACAATAGTCCTACTAAAAACGGAAAAACACTGGCGATTTTCGTTTGAATTTCCACCAGCTTTAAAAACTCTTTTAATTCCACAAATAAACCTCCTAAAATTTAAACAGCTAAAATAATTTTAAAATAAGTAGGGCAAGGTTTTTCTTGCCCCACTTATTTCTTATTCTTCAGCCATAGTATAGCCTGAATCTTCATTTAAGACAAAATCATCTTTAATTCCTGAACTAACGTATACTTTGCCTTCTGTTGTAATAAATATTGCTTGGACATCTTTTAAAGACTCTACATACTTCATGCCTTCATCTAATCCCATGGCAAAAACAGACGTGGAAAGTCCATCACCATCAATGGATTTATCAGAAATAATCGTCACTCCAGCAATATCATTATCAAAAGGATAACCTGTTTTGGGATTGAACAAATGATGATAGGTTTTTCCGTCGACTTTTAAGTAACGTTCATAAATTCCTGAAGTAACCAAAGATTTATTCGCTTCCGGTACTTGACCTAAGACCACATTCCGATCTTGATTAGGATCTTGAATCCCCACTGTCCAGTCCACTTCTTCTTTTTTAGTGGAACGTGGAGAATGACCTAAGACGTACACATTTCCCCCAAGATCTACAATAGCCGTGGTGACGTTATTTTCTTTTAAAATTTCCACTACTTCGTCTGTAATAAATCCCTTAGCAATAGCACCAAGGTCAAGTTTCATTCCTTTTTCTTCTAGATAAATTGTTTTTTTATCATCATCTAAAATGACTTTATGATAATCGACTAATTTTAACGCAGCATCAATTTCTTCTTGCGTAGGTTTTTTCGCATCAGAAAAACCAATGTGCCACAAAGAAGTAATGGGACCAATAGCCATATCAAAGCCGCCTTTAGTATCTTGACTATATTCATAGGCTTTTTTGGCTACTCTATAAACATCATCTGATACTTTCACTGGAGCAATTCCTGCTTGAGCGTTCACTTCATCTAGTTCGGAACCTTCTTCATTAACAGTAATCTTGTCTCCTAATTCTTTCACCTTAGTAAAAGCTTTTTTCAACACATCTTCTTTACCATCATCGTAAATACGAATATTAACGTAAGTTCCCAGTAAAAATTGTTGATCTGAATAAGGTTCAGAATTAATGAGTACTTCCGGTTCATCTTTTTTACAAGCCACTAAAAAGAAAAGACTTGCTAAAATCATTATAAAACCAATCTTTTTTTTCACAATTTCACTCCTTTAAATCTCTAACCATTGAATTGCTTTTTTAATCCATTCATCCCAAAAGCTCCACTCGTGAGCCCCAGTTCCTTGAAAAATTTCTGTTTGAAATCCGGCTTCTGTTAGTTTTTTCCCGTAATAAAGACTGGCACCAAGTAAAGGATCTTCTGTGCCACAAGCTAAAAAGATGGCTGGTTTTTCTTTAGCAGAAAAATTTTCTAACCACAATTTTGGATTATTAATGGACGTTGCCATTTTTTCAAAGGGACCAAAAATACCTTCCCAATAACTGGCATTTCGAATTTTAAGCATTTCCTCTTTCATACCAATTAAAACAAGGGGTGCTGAAAGAGCAATCACTTTACTGAAGCGTTCCGGGCGTAATAAGCCTAACTTCATGGCTCCAAATCCTCCCATGGAAAGTCCAGCGACATAAGTTTTTTCTCGTTTTGTCGTTAATTGAGGAAAGAATTGTTCCAAAAGTTCCGGTAATTCTTCACTTAAAAAAGTCCAATACTTCATATCATAAGTAGTATCGGTGTACCAACCGTGACTAGTAGCTGGCATCACCACTGCTAAAGAATGTTCATTGGCATAGCGTTCAATTGAGGTTTTTCTGAGCCAAACATTTTCATTTCCACCCATTCCATGAAGTAAATATAAAACAGGAATATCCGTTGTTTGTCCTTTAGTATTTTCACCAATTTTTTTATTGGTATTTTGCGGTATTAAAACATTAAAAGAAACTTCCATTTGTAACGTATTAGAATAAACGTGACTTTGAAATAAGGCCATTTTTTTCTCCTTTCCGTACTTAGTTTAACTTTAGCTTATTTTATCTAAAAAAGAAAAGCAAACTTTAAAAAAAGACGAAAAAATTTATTTTTCTAAGCAAAAATCTTGGTTTCCCTCGGAAAAGTCTTTAGACTAGAAAAAATAAGGAGATTTTACTTAAAAATTATGTAAATGAGGTGGCAAAATGCGCAATACTTGGTTAGAAAATGAACTAAAAAAAATTACAGAAGAAAAATATCAATTTATTATAGATACTTGTATTCATTATATTGAAGAACTTGAAGACGATAATGAAAGTCTTCAGATTGCTCTTGAAGGAAATATTTGGAGTCCTAAAAAATGGAATGAAAACAAGGCCAAAAAAGACAGTGACAAAAAATGATAAAAGTAGTAACTAGAAAAAAACATTTGTGATAAAAAGTAAAAAAGACTTGCCGGAAAAATTCCGGCAAGTCACAGCCTAAATTCCGGCTTATTTAGTTACAATGTTGTCCACTGTAATTTCAGCAGTGTCGCCTTTTTCAGCAGCATTAATTAATTGTTGTGCGTACATAATGAAAGCATGAGAAGAATGAGTAGCTCCTGTGACAACTTCAGTGTTACCAGCAGATGGTTTTTCTCCGCCCATAGCAGTTAAGAAGTTTTCGTTTAATTGAGGGATAAATTCAGCAGGACCTACGCCGGATTTAGCTTTCATATTTTTTTCGTAGTCAGCGTCATCTTTTTTAGATTTGCCGTCTGCACTCTTGTAATCGTAGTTAGATTCAGTTACTTTTCCACCAGCAACAGTCATAGAGAATTCTACGTGGTAGCCGTTAGAATCATTTTTTTCTTTCAATGTGTAAGTGCCATCTTTAAGTTCAGCACCATTGTCGATTTCAATAGTATCAGTTTTACCAGCTTGAGCAGCTTGGATTAATTGTTGTGCATAGTTTTGGAATGCTTCAGAAGAATGAGTAGCTCCTGTTACGATTTCAACACCAGATGCGCTTTGAGCTTTCACTAAAGCTTCGTTTAAAGCTGGAATAAATTCAGCAGGACCTACACCAGATTTATCTTTCATATTTTTTTCGTATTCAGCATCATCTTTTTTAGATTTGCCTTCTGCGTTTTTGTAATCATAGTCAGTTTCAGTGATTTTGCCATCTTTAACTGTCATAGTGAATTCTACGTGGTAACCGTTAGAATCATTTTTTTCTTTTAATGTGTAAGTGCCATCTTGAAGATCAGCTCCAGCAACTTTTTCTGGTGCAGAACTTTCAGTTGTAGATTCTTTAGTAGATTCTTTTGTTGAAACCTCTGTTGTAGATTCTTTTGTTGAGCTATCTTTGCTTCCGTTATTATCAGCATTGCATGCCCCTAACACTAATGCTGAGAAAGTTAATAGGGATAAACTAGCCATTAATTTTCTTGCTTTCATTGTTATTCTCCTTTTCTATTTTTCCTTTTTTGTTGAAGTCTTCACAAACCTTCACTTACTATTTTATTAGATTCCATAATAATGTCAATTACTTTTCTTAATATTACCCATATTTTTTGAAAATTAGTGATGAAATTCTCTAATTTTATTGATGTTTGATTGATGCAACTTTTCACATTGCAAGGAAAAACCTCACAAAAAAAATTTTTTTACTCACCAAAAAAATAATTTTGCTCTTTTTTCAAATTAAACTCCCTTTCACAGATTATTTCTAAGAAAATCATTATATTTTCTGAAAAAATCTTTTTATTTAAAGAAAGTTTGTGAACTTTTTTATTAAATTAAGCAAGAATCATAGACAAACTCTCATATCTTCAATATAATAAAGGAGATTATGAACTTATTATTTTATATTTTAAGGAGCGGAAAAGACTATGGCTAAAGAAAGAATCGTCGTAGTAGGTGCTGGTTATGCCGGTGTTTCTGCCACTAAACTTCTTTCAAAAAAATTGAAAAAAGAAGACGTGGAAATCACGCTTATTGATCGTCACTCATATCACACCATGATGACAGAACTTCATGAAGTGGCTGGGGGTCGCGTGGAACCTACTGCAATTCAATATGATCTGCAACGTTTGTTTTGTCGCAGAAAAAATGTGCAATTAGTAACAGATACTGTAATTGGCATTGACAAAGATAAAAAAGTTGTCAAAACCAAATTAGGCAGCTATCCTTTCGATCATTTAATTCTCGGAATGGGTGGAGAACCTAATGACTTTGGCACTCCTGGAGTGAAAGAAAACGGCTTTACTTTATGGAGCTTTGATGATGCTATTCGCTTAAGAGAACACATTTTAGCAACTGTGGAAAAAGCAGCTTTAGAACCAGATGAAGCTTTAAGACGGCAAATGTTAACTTTTGTAGTCTGTGGTTCTGGATTTACTGGAATTGAAATGGTTGGAGAATTAATCGACTGGAAAGCTCGTCTTGCTAAAGATTTCAAATTAGATGAAGACGAATTTACTTTAATGGTTGTAGAAGCTTTACCAACTATTTTAAATATGCTAACTAGAAATGATGCTGCAAAAGCAGAACGTTTCTTAAAAGCTAAAAAAGTAGAACTTGTTTTAGATTCTCCAATTGTTGAAGTAGATAAAGAATACATCGTCTTAAAAGGCGGTCGTCAAATTCCAACAAATACTTTAATTTGGACAGCTGGAGTTAAAGCAAACTCTGATGCTGCTGACTTTGGTTTAGAATCTGCTCGGGGAAATCGTTTAGTTGCTAATGAACATATGCAAGCTAAAGGTTACGAAGATAAAAATATTTATATTATTGGTGACCAAGTTTACTATGAAGAATTTGAAAACACACCAACGCCACAAATTGTTCAAGCTGCTGAACAAACTGCTCACGCTGCTTGCAGTAGTATTATTGGGGATATTAAAAAGACAGAAAAACATCCATTTAAATCCAATTACCAAGGATTCATGGTTTCCATTGGTTCTAAATGGGGTGTAGCGAACTTATTTGATAAAATTCATTTATCTGGCTTTTTAGCAATTGTCATGAAACACATTGTTAACCTTAAATACTTCTTTGATATTCGTACAGGATATTACATGTTCCAATACATTATGCACGAATTCTTCCACATTAAAGATGAACGTAACGTGGCTCGTGGTCATTCTTCCCGTTACGGAAATGTCTTATGGTCTGTTCCTCTAAGAATTTTCTACGGTGTGGTTTGGTTTGTAGAAGCAGGTAAAAAAGTAGTCGGTAACGGTGAAGTCTTAAAACCAAGTACTTGGTTTGGTGAAGGTTCTTGGTTCACTGGAAATTCTGTTTTCCCTTGGACTTGGGAATATGCAGCTAGTGGAACGTCTTCAAGTTCTGATGTTGCTTCTTCTGCTTCCACAGTGGCAAGCACTGTAGCAAGTACTGCTGACGTTGCTTCTGGTGCTTCCGCTGCTGGAGATGCTGCAACAAGTGGTGCTGGTGAAGCTGCTGCTAAAGTTGCTCATTTTGGTTTAAGTTATGCTTATGGAGAAGATCCTATGGTTGTTGTAGAAAAATCTCCAAACTGGTTTACTAAAATGATGCAATTTATGATGCCAAATAATGATGTTGCTATGTTCTTCCAAAAATTCATGGTGATTTTTGAATTATTATTAGCTCTAGCTTTAATTGCTGGATTATTTACTTGGTTATGTAGTGCCACAACCATTGTTTTAGTCATTGCCTTTTGTATGTCAGGAATGTTCTATTGGGTAAACATCTGGTTTGTTCCAGTTGCCTTTGCTTTAATGAACGGTTCTGGTCGTGCTATTGGTCTTGATAAATGGGTTGTTCCATTCTTACAACGAACTCTCGGGCGATGGTGGTATGGAAAAGAAAAAAGTTTATATGGCTTAAACAAATAATTCTCTTGCTTAAGGCTAAGAAAAAAGCGTTCCGCGCTTTTTTCCTAGCCTTTTTTCTTTTCCAAGGTGATTTCTATTCTAAATGGCAAACTTATGCTATCATAAAGCAGAAAGTGAGACGCGTATGAAATTAAAAGAATTCTTGAAAAAAAGCCAAATGAAACCTTTTGATGGGATAATTATTGTCCTTTTAATTCTCCTGTCTTTTTTACCTCTTGTGCTTTTTTCCTTAAAACAAGCTGGCCTTTCAGATACAGTCACCTACGAAGCGAAAATTTCGGTGGATGGGAAAACTCTTAAAACTTTCCCCTTAAAAAAAGGACAAGGAACCTTAACTTATCGTTACGAAGACGAAGACGGAGATTATAATTTAATTGAAGTCGTTGATGATAAAATCCGCATAGTAGAAGCCAACTGTGGTGACTTAGTTTGTGTGAGACAAGGCTTTATTGAAAAATCTGGCGACACAATTGTGTGCTTACCTCACAAGCTCTTAATTGAAGTCATCGCCTCTGATGGAAGTGAGGATGGAAGCGTCATTTATTGACCAAACTTATGGACAATACTTTAAGAAGAAACATTTATATTGCTTTACTCGTAGCTCAAGGAGTGATTATTGGTCTTTTGGAAAATATGATTCCTTTTCCATTTGCCATTGCCCCAGGAGCTAAGTTGGGACTAGCTAATTTAATTACAATTATTGCTATTTTTACTATGAAAAAAACTGACAGTTTCTTTCTCGTTTTATTACGTTTACTTTTAACCACCTTACTAGGCGGCACTTTATCCACTTTTTTTTACAGTTTAGCCGGAAGCGTCTTAAGTTATTTTGGCATGCTGCTAGTGAAATCTTTAGGGCCAAAAAAAGTAAGTATTATTGGTATTTCTGCCACAGGAGGCTTCCTTCACAATGTAGGACAGCTGTTAGTGGCAAGTTTCATTGCCCAATCAAGTAGTGTCATGCTTTATTTACCTATTTTATCTTTCATTGGAATTTTAGCAGGCATTGCCATTGGTATTGCGGCCAATTATTTATTAGAACACGTGGATACCTTGAAAAAATTTCAAATCGCTTATGAAAGTACCCAAAAAAAAGAAAAAAGATTTCGTCAGTCTTAATTTTTACAAAAGGAGTTTCTTATGCATATTCATCCCATGTGGCAAGCTTATCCTAGTTTAGAAAAAGAGCTTGACCAAACCTTAACCTTAATGGAAAAAACCATCCAATTAAATAATCCCACTGTCCAAGAAGCTGTTTTAGAAATGATTCACGCTGGAGGAAAATTACTTCGACCTGCCTATCAACTCTTATTCTCCCAATTTGGTAAGGAAAAAGATAAGGATTCAAAAAAAACCATTGCTTTAGCCGCTTCTATTGAAATGCTGCACACGGCTACATTGATTCACGATGATATTGTGGATCAATCAGATTTGCGCCGAGGTCTTCCCACTATCCAAGCAAAATTTGGCACAGATACAGCTGTTTATGCAGGAGATTATTTATTCGTCTGCTGTTTTAAACTCTTAGCCGATTACGCTTCTTCCTTAAAAAGCATCCAGTTAAACTCCAGAAGTATGGAAAAAGTTCTCACTGGAGAATTAAGTCAAATGAATCGCCGCTATGATTATTCTGGAGGCGTAGAAGCTTATTTAGAAAATATCTCCGGAAAAACCGCAGAACTTTTTGCCCTAAGTAGTTTTATTGGAGCTTATGAAGCAGGATGCTCCCAAAAATTTAGTAATAATTGTCGCCAAATTGGGTTAAATATTGGATTGGCTTTTCAAATGATTGACGATATTTTAGATTATGACGGCACCCGTGACACCTTAGGAAAACCTGTTTTAGAAGATGTGCGTCAAGGTGTCTACTCCCTTCCTTTACTCTTAGCCTTAGAAGAAAATAAAGCAGAACTATTACCTCTCTTAAATAAAAAAGGAGACATTTCTGATAGCCAAGTACAAGAAGTCTATCAATTAGTTCAAAGGAGTAATGGCGTTAAAAAAGCTCGCCAAATGGCTGACGATTACACACAAAAAGCCTTAAAAGCCATTGAAAAATTACCAACAACACCACAAAATACAAAAGAAATTTTAGGACAACTTACAACACAAATTTTAAAACGAAAAAGTTAGGAAGTCTGAAGAGTGAAAACTATATTATATGATGATAAAAAAGCGACTTTTCTGCTTTTAGGGTTGAGTTTTCTTGTCTCGCTTATTTTTTATTTCTTTTTGCCAAATAATGTCCCTATGCAATGGGGGGCAGATGGTTCTGTGAATTATACCTTACCTAAAATTCTCGCTGTCTTAGTGCTACCAGGTGTAAACGCCGTGATTCTTTTCACGCAACAACACAAAGGCAGACAAGCTTTAGTAGCTTCCCTTTTAGTCTTACTTTTCTTCATTGGAATGTTTAGTTATGTCTCATTTATAGCAAAATAAAGCAGAGAATCCTTCTTTGGAATTCTCTGCTTTTCTTTAAAGTTAAAGGGATTATAAAATTTTTAATCGAAAAACATTATATTTACCAAT
>CAMJVA010000005.1 GCA_946409145.1 uncultured Enterococcus sp.
AAACCAAGTAACAGGTGCATGAATATTTCATACATGTTGACTTTACAGGAATTTTTAAAAAAAAGCAAGTCTGTGTGCTGTTTTTAAACCCTTATTCCTTTATTGGCGCAACTAAAAAAATTCACCTTTTTTAATAAGGAATCGTAATTAAACAGTCTACAATAATTCCTAAAGATAATAATAATTCCGGTTTTAAATGTGTTAAGCCTTCAGCTAAATAAATTTTTTCTGGACTATCACTGACTTTTTCAATGACACCAAGTAAAATATTTTCTTGCCGCAATTCAACTTTTCGCATGGTTAAAATGGGATATAATTCCCCAGAAAATTCCCCAGTTAAAGTCATATGATAGGAATGGGCGGCTTCTTGGGAAAAAATAATGCGCATTTCTGGGGTGTGTAAGACAAACGTTTCTTTTCCTAGACCACTTTTTCGATATAAAATAGATTTTTTATCACTAAAGGTAAACTGATGAGGAAAAACAACGAATCCTCCTAGAGTACGATTTAAAATAGGATAAAAATTACTTGTTTCAGCAGATAACAAAACCACTCCATTATCTTTTAAAGTATAAGCAGAACCAAAAATAGATTTACTCGTAATTTGATACATAACACACCGCCTTACCCTTTTAAATAAATTTTAGCATTTATCTAAAGGACAAGCAAAGATACCGCCACAAAAGGAATTTTTGTGTTAAAATTAGAAGACTAAAGGAGGAATTTTACCCATGTTAACAATGGATGATATTATCCGGGAAGGCCATCCCACTTTACGAAAAGTTGCCAAAGAAGTGACGTTTCCCATCTCTGATGAAGATAAAAAAACTGGAGAAGAAATGTTAACTTTTTTAAAAAATAGCCAAGATCCTAAAAAAGCTGAAGAACTCCATCTTCGAGGCGGAGTAGGTTTAGCTGCCCCACAAATTAATATTTCTAAACGTTTTATTGCTTTACACATTCCTTCTGGAGAAGAAAATGTTCCAGATTTTAGTTGTGTCATGTACAATCCAAAAATTATTTCTCATTCTGTGCAAGATGCTTGTTTAGCTGAAGGGGAAGGATGTCTTTCAGTAGATCGAGAGGTCCCTGGTTATGTCGTTCGTCATGCTAGAGTGACAGTAACTTATTATGATGAAAACAATAAAGCTCAAAAAGTAAAATTAAAAGGCTATGAAGCCATTGTGGTGCAACATGAAATTGATCATTTAAACGGCGTGATGTTTTATGATCACATTAATGAACAAGCCCCTTTTGCTTTAGAAAAAGGTGTTTTAGTACTGGAATAAAAAAAATTCTCGGAAAAAATTTCCGAGAATTTTTTTATGTTCCTGGATGATCTAAATCTTTTGAACTAAAGGTATCGCCTTTTTCTAAAGTGCCATATTTTACACCGTGATTAAACCAAGCCACGCGCTGGGCAGAGGTACCGTGAGTAAAACTATCAGGAACCACATAACCTTGATATTCTTTTTGCAACGTATCGTCTCCAATACTATTAGCCGCAACAAGGGCTTCTTCAATATCTCCCGTTTCTAAAATAGGTTGCCCGTTATAAGTTTCTCCTTCAAGATATTTAGCAAAACAGCCTGCTAAATAATCCGCTTGTAATTCTAAACGAACAGAATATTCATTTCCTTCTTTTTCTGGAAGAGAATTTTGTAATTGTTGAACTTTTGCCGAAATGCCTAATTCATTTTGCACATGGTGGCCTACTTCATGGGCAATAACATAAGCTAAAGCAAAATCTCCAGCTGCCCCATATTTATTGGCTAGTTCATCGGCAAAACTTAAATCAATATACACTTTTTGATCCCCTGGACAATAAAAAGGTCCCACAGCAGAACTTGCTCCTCCACAAGCCGTTTGCACTTGGTCAGTGAAAAAAACCATCGTCGGATCCGTATAAGTTTCCTGTCTAGCGGTAAATTCTTCTTCCCAATAATCTTCCAAATGACCAAAGACCACTGAAGCAAATTCTTTTCGCTCATCTTGGTCGGTGTAATTTGTCGGTTGACTAGTGTAAGAAGATTCCCCTCCTGTTAAAGAGCCAGCTAAATCTCCCAGGTTTCCTATATTTCCCCCTTGTAGGAAAAATAATAAAACCACAATGAGAATACCTCCAATACCCCCACCTTTTAACAAATTGCCGGACATGCCAGAAGACCGTCCGGTTTGATCTTCAATGTTTTTACTCTGTCTGCTCCCTTTAAACCGCATAACATTTTTCTCCTTTTCTTTTAAGTATAACAAGGATTTGAATATTTTTTAATTACCATGAATTAATAGTTCCTTTCTTATCTTAAGGGAGAACATATTTTTTCTCAAGATAAAAAAATACCTTTATTATAAAAAAATACCGGAAACCATTTTTGGTCTCCAGCATTTTTTTATTCTTCAATCGTACTTGTGTCTATTTTTTCTTTAAAACAATAAGCAAAATGATAGACTAAGACCCACAAATCATCCCAGCGACGGAGATCTTTTCCTGTAATTGCTAAAATTCTCCCTAGGCGATAATTTAAAGTATTTCGATGAATGTGCAAACTTTTGGCACTTTCATTAATATTGCCGTTAAATTTTGCAAAACTAATTACAGTTTGGGCATACTCTTCATAGTTTTTCTTCACTTTTTTAACAAGGTCTTCTTCGATCCCTAAAGGAAAAGCAAAAAATTGCGCATAATAATATTCTTTTGTTTCAAATAATTGGGCTTTTTCCAACTGAAAAAAGGCAATATATAAATAAGTAAACCAAACATCTTTAATCATTTGGCCAAAATCATTTTTAGGGGTACACACTACTAAAAATTCCGACTGTTTAAGACGCTTTTCTTCGGAGAAAACAATAAAGCAATTTCTAAAAGAAAAAATTTCTCGCTCAGGGAAAAATTTTTTCAATGTTGCTTCATCTTTAGCCAAATAGCAATATTGTTTCACTAAAAGATTTAAATTATAAAAACCAATGCCTTCATTTTTTAATTCTTCACTGTAGTTTCCCTGAGCGGCAATTAAATCTTTAATAAATTGGTTTTTCCGATGACGATTTTTTTCCATTTTTTGATACTTATTTAATTCTTCTACTAAGAGTAAAGAAACAGTTCTCACTAGTTTCGTAAAAGGACGCACTTCTTCAGGCTCTCCAGAAATGCCCACTACACCAATAATCGTTCCTTGAAACACAATTGGTTCGTTGGTTCCTTTTTTTTCTAAAGAAGTATCTTTGTATACTTCCACCATTTTTCGTTCTTTAATGGCGCGCTCAGCACCTCTGTGACGTGTGCCAATACGAGATTTATCGCCACTAGCAATAATTTTCCCTTTACTGTTCATCATATTAATATTGTAAGGAATATCTTCCATTAATTTTTTTACAATCACATTGGCTTGTTCCTTGGTTAACATTAACATATTTATTCCTCACAATTTAATTTAATGACTAGCTTAAAGCAATGACACGACTAATATTTTCCACTGTATTTGCTAAATTGGTTTTACCATTTTCTAAAGCTTCTTCTAAAGTAGTCGCTTTGGGTAAAATTCCAAAAATAGCCGTCATTCCTTCATCATATAAAACATCCACATCTTTACCAATGTAACCCGCACATGCAAAGACAGGTTTTTGATATTTTTTAGCAACTTTTGCTACACCATAAGGGGCTTTACCGAATTTCGTTTGGAAATCCATGCCTCCTTCTCCAGTGAAGACAAAATCAGCTTGAGCAATTTTTTCTTCTAGTTCGGTTACTTCAATTACAAGCTCAATGCCTGGTCTTAATTTAGCAAAAGTAAAGGCTAAAAGTCCAGCCCCAAGTCCTCCTGCAGCTCCAGCTCCTGGAAGATCTGTTACAGCTAAATTTAAATCTCTTTGAATAATTTCACCATAATGGGCCAAATTTGAATCTAATTGTTTCACCATTTCTTCTGTGGCGCCTTTTTGTGGACCAAAAACTTGTGAAGCACCATGGACACCAGTTAAAGGATTCGTTACATCACTGGCCACTAAAATTTCTACTTTTCCTAATAAAGGATGTCTTTTAGAAACATCAATCCTAGCTAAGTGAGCTAAACTTCCTCCGCCAAAAGGTAGCTCTTTATCATTTTCATCTAGTAATTTAACGCCTAAAGCTTGCGCCATTCCAGCGCCGCCATCATTAGTGACGCTGCCGCCAATGCCAATAATAATTTTTTCTACGCCAGAATCTAAAGCGGCTTTAATTAATTCTCCTGTGCCATAAGTCGAAGTGAGTAAAGGATTTCTTTCACTAGGTTTAATCAGTTCAATTCCATTTGCTTTGGCCATTTCAATGACGGCAGTTTTGCCGTCCCCTAAAAGACCGTAATAAGCTTTAACTTTTTTATCAGGAAAAGGGCCGGCAACTTCTACAGTAATTTTTTTTCCACCCGTTGCATCAACGAGAGCGTCCACTGTTCCTTCTCCACCATCGGCCATAGGAACTTCTAAAACTTCTGCTTCAGGAAAAACTTTTTTAATTCCTGTTTTCATAGCTTCACAGGCTTCTTTGGCGGACATGCTTTCTTTAAAAGAATCTGGAGCAACAACAAATTTTTTCATTTTATCTTTTCCTTTTCTATAAAATAAAACCGTAAAGAACTGTAGCTACTAAAGTCATCATCCCACCGACGCACATTTCATAAGGAACTACTTTCAAACGTTCTTTAATACTCATGTTCATACTTGACGCGGTAATATGGAAATAATTTCCTTGTGGAACACTATCAATGACTACTGCACCAGTGTGGACCATTACAGCTGCTGACAACGCAGGTGTGCCAGTAGCTAAAATAGCTTGACCAAATGAACCTGTAGCTAAAATAACAGCGGTTGAGGTAGAACCTACTGCAAGTCCCATTAAAATACCAGAAATTGGAGCAAGGAAGGTTCCAGAAATACCCACGGCTGAAATTAAGTTCACCACTTGCGTTGAAAGATCAGAAACAGAAATTAAACCAGCAATGGCTCCTGCACCGATTAAAATTAAAACTGTATCTGTTACTCTTTTAATTCCGGCTGTAGCGTAATCTTTTACTTTGGCACCATGACCCATTAAAATAGTGCCCACAATGGAAGCAAAAGGTAAAATGTATAAAGCATCAATTTTCAAATTAGCAATGACATCAATTTTTAAAAGAGTGCCAATGGGATTAATTAAAAGTAATACAATGGATAAAACTGGGGCAATTAAAGCTTTTTTCAAAGGCATTAATTGTGTTTCTTCTTTTTCTTGAATATCAGCATCTTTCACCATGGTTCCTTTATTTTTAATTAAATTAGCAATAATCACCGTGGTTAAAAGACCAAATAACGCTGGAATAAAACCGGCAATCATCACATTACTTAAATTAAGATCAAAACCATTAGCAGCCGCGATTGTGTTTGGATTAGGGGAAATAATATTTCCTGCTTTTCCTCCTCCAGATAAAGCGGTTAATAACGCAAGCTTACTGACACCTGTTTGTTTTCCTACTGACAAAGCAATTGGGGCTACAATTAACACGGCAACAGGAATAAAAACTCCCACGGCGGTAATAATCATCGTGGAAAGAGCTAAAGATAAAATCGCTTTACTTTCTCCTAATTTTGTCACAATTCCGTGAGCAATAGCTTCAGCTGCTCCGGACTCCATCATGACTCCAGCAAGCATCCCAGCAGCTAAAACGCGAATGGCCGTTCCCATAATACTTTGGGTTCCAGCAACTAAGACGTTCACTGTGTCCGCTAAATTAGCGCCTCCTAAAAGACAGCCTACAATCGCACCAAAAAATAGCGCATACACTGGATTGAATTTTTTTAAAATTAAAATAATGGCAATTGCTAATCCAATAATTGCCGCATACCATGGAATAGAAATATCTGGCATGAAAAACACACTCCTTTTTTTGTTTACGCTTGCATTTTATCTTATCTATATAATTTAAAAATTGGCAGAACAACGAAATTTTTTGTGCAACTGAACAATAATTTTCTGAAAATAATAAGAAAAGCTAAGGAAGCTCCTGAAGCTAGAAAATGTCCAGATAAAAACCATGTCCTCCATTGCTAAATACAATTCTTTTCAACCAAAAATTTTATAATCTTTTTAAGGCAAAAAAAAAGAATAGGAAAAATTTTCCTATTCTCTAAAATCTAATTTTTAACTGCGTGGTTGAATTAAATAAAGTAATCTTTTGCCTCCCAAGCGTCCTAATAAAACTAAAAAGATACTTAATAATAAAGCATTGGCTACGGCTGAAGTACCATTAGCAATGAAACTATAAACAAATGGACTTTGACCTTTTGGAGCATAACTTCCCCAAATGAAAACTCCTGCCCAAAAATGCCAAAACCAACGAGAAAAAGCAGCCGTCACAGAAGCTAAAATTAAATATTGGGTTAATTTTTTATTTTCATTATTTTTCAAAGCTGTTTTTACTTTTTGGGCAAAAAGACCACTCATTCCCCCAAAAGCAAAAGCAAAAGGATATTCAAAAATTACTTGAGGCACTGTTACAATGTAAGCTTTCCCTGTTAAAATCGATAAGGTTCCCCACAATACTCCAGCGACCATGGCTGGAACAAGACCCCGGCGAAAAGAAAATAAAACTAAGGGGATTAACCCAAGAGACAAATCAAAAGCGGCGTTAGCTGACTCAATGGGAATTAAGCCTAAAACGTAACAGAGTGCTGCAATCACTGCGACTTCCACCCAAACAACTAATTTTTTTCCCTGCATAATATAAAACTCCTCCTTGATAGAAATACCATACAAGGAGGAGTTTTTAACTCCATCACATTCCTACGCTTGTCTTTCACAAGATCAGGTTCGAAGGGTCTCAAGTTTCCTTGATCTCAGCCAAAAAGGCACCCCTTGTGATGGTTATTTCTATTTAATTTTAAGTACAACTTACTTTAACTTTTTATCATTAAGCTGTCAAGGTAACTGCTTAGATCAGTTATTTTTTTCTACAATGACAAAGGCTTCGTAAGGAAGAATTTTTCCTTTGGTAAAAGTTTTCCCAGATAAATAATCTTTTTTACCAATTAATTCTTCAGGAACTTCTTTTTCTTCTTTTCCTAAATTCAAAACAAAAGTAAAGGTTTCTTTTTCTGTTTGTCGTTGGGTTATTTCTAAAGTAGTCTTTTTAATGAGTGGTTTTATTCCTACTTCTTTTATAATTTGATCCATTAAATAATCGAGAGAATCTTTCACTAAATCACAAGCTAGATAATACGCTTTTCCTTGACCCAATTCATTTTTAGTAGCTACTGGCATCCCTGCATAAAAATTGCTTGTATAAGTTCCTAAACTTTGAGCATTTTCTAAATGTAAAAGATCGGCGACTAAATACCCTTTTCCAGTCGTACCATCATTAAACTTAATGTCATTGGTTTGTTCAGGAGCTAAGGCATCAATTTCTTCTACCCAAACCCCACAGACTTCTCTTAAGGGTCCTGGGTAACCCCCAAGGTAAACATTATCACTTTCATTTACTAAACCACTCATATAAGTGGTGAAGAAATGTCCTCCATTTTTCACATATTGCGTAATTTTTTCACCCCAGCCTTCCTTCATTAAATAAAGAACTGGTGCAAGGACTAAATCATAACCCGTTAAATCATCACTAGGATGAATGACGTCTACTGGAATGTGTTGGTCATAAAAGTAACGGTAATATTGGTGAATTTGATCCACATATTTTAAATCCACATTCGGCCCAGAAGTATATTCTAATGCCCAGTAATTTTCCCAGTCAAACATTAAAGCTACTTTTGCTGGATTTTTTGCTCCAATAAGGGAAGGTAATTTTTCTAAATCTGCTCCTAGTTTTTCTACTTCTTTAAAGACTCGAGTATTTTCATGTCCCACATGTTCAATAACTGCTCCATGGAATTTTTCACAGGCTCCAAGGGAACGACGCAATTGGAAAAACTGAATCGTATCTGCTCCATGAGCTAAAGTTTGCAAACTTTGTGCCCGCATTTGTCCCGGTTGTTTTAAAGAATTATATGCTTGCCAATTTTGTTGACTAGGGGTTTGTTCCATTAGCATAAAAGGTTTCTTTTTAAGTCCTCGCATTAAATCATGACACATGGACACATAAGACCAAGGAGTATCATAAGCCGGATAATTGTCCCAAGAAATAATATCCATTTCTTTTGCCCAAGAAAAATAGTCTAATCCTTTATATGTTCCCATTAAATTCGTTGTTACTAATGCTTCAGGAAGATATTTTTTAATGGCATCTCGTTCTAATTTATAATTATTAAGTAAGCTGTCTGAATTAAAACGCCGGTAATCTAAAGAAATACCAGCAAAAGCAGTCCGATGATCGACCATCCCTTCACTTAAAAGATTGGGAACTTCAATTTCATCCCAATCATAAAAAGTATGTCCCCAAAATTCTGTATTCCAAGCTTTATTCACCGCATCTAATGTTTTGTAGCGTTTTTTTAACCACACACGAAAAGCTTTGGCACAATTTTCACAATAACACTCTCCCCCATATTCATTGTTAACATGCCAACAAGTAATATGAGAATTATCCTGATAACGCTCAGCTAATTTTTCAGCTAAACTAGCGCTATATTTTTGAAATACTAAAGAGTTAGGGCAAGCATTGTGACGTTGACCAAATTTATGTTTTCTTCCTTCATAATCAACTCGCGTGACTTCTGGATATTTTTTAGCCATCCAAGCTGGCATTGCTCCTGTTCCTGTTGCTAAAACAATGTCATAGTTTTCAGCACTTAACATCTCAATGATGTCATCTAACTCAGAAAAATCATATACCTCTTCTGAAGGTTGAATTTTTGCCCAAGAAAAAACATTAATCGTGGCAGAATTTAAATGTCCCTTTTTAAAAATTCTCATATCTTCTGTCCAAATTTCTTTTGGCCACTGATTTGGATTATAATCTCCTCCATACAAAATGCGCGAAAAACTTTTTTCCATGTTGGTCACTCCTTTTTTTATCTAGGTTCATTATAGGGAAAAGATTGCTTTTTAAGTGTTATCTGATAAACTGATTGATATAAAAAAAAGAAACTGGTGACAGAATGCCTATTTATTTTGATTTAATGAGTAAAGATTTTCCCTTTGTCATTGAAAGTTTAGGAATTAACTGGAATCAAGATGAAGTCTCTCGCCCAGAAGGTTATCCTTATTACCACTGGTTGCAAAGTACCCAAGGCGTGGGAGAAATTCAGTTTGCTAATAAAAAAATTTCTTTGCCAGCTGGCTGTGGTATTTTAATTGCTCCTTTTTATCCTCATCGCTACTACAAAAAATCTTCTGAAGAATGGCATACATCTTTTGTTACTCTTTCAGGAAATTTAGCCCCTAGTCTCAGCGATATTTTTCAAGAAGAAAATTATTTTTTTATTCCTAATGGTCACTACTTTTCTCAGTGGACAGAAAATATTTTTAACCACTTAAAAAAACAAGACTATACTTCTTTAGAATATTCTGTGGCTTCTTATGATTTTTTACTTCATTTACAAAAAGAATCTCAAGTGAAAGCTCCAGTGGATAATAAATTGTATCAAACTTATTTAAAACCAGCGATTTCATATATGGAAAAGCATTTCGCTCAAGATATTTCCATTGAAAATTTAGCCCAACAGGTTTTTATTACTCCCCAATATTTAACGCGACTTTTTCAAAGATTTTTCCATGTAACCACCTTAGAATATTTAAATCAAGTACGCATTAAAAAGGCAAAAGAAATCTTAATCACAAAAAACGAAACAGAAATTCAAGTTATTTCTCAGTTAGTAGGCTTTAAAAGTAGCAGTCATTTTATTGCGACTTTTAAAAAAGCCACAGGATACACTCCTATGGCTTTTAGAGATTTATATATTTAATTTTTGAATAAAATTCCTTTTCACTTTAAAAATCAGCTAGAAGAGATAAAGTAAATGACTCTCTTTTGGCTGATTTTTATTATTTTTAAGCTAAAAAGCTACAAAGAACGCATAAAAATGATTTTTTTGCTAAAAAAAAGATTGTCCAAAATTGGACAATCTTTTTAAAATTTTATTTTATAGACGAACAGCAAAGCTTGGAGTGTAGTAACTTACTGAACCGTATTTTACCACATCACCTGGTTTTGGTGCGTGAATGTAATTGCCGCCTCCAGTAGCAATGGCTACGTGATGAGTATTACCGCGAGAACCGAAGAAGTATAAATCTCCTGCTCTAGCTTGGCTTAAAGGAATTACTGTTCCAGCGTATTCTTGATCATAAGTAACACGTGGTAAGCTAATGCCGTTAACTCCGTAAACATATTGTACTAAACCAGAACAATCAAATCCCCCAGGTTGAGTTCCACCCCAAACATATGGAGTTCCTAAGTAACGTGCAGCTGTAGCAACAATCGCTGCTCCATTAACTGAACCAGACGGAATAGATGGTGTTTCCGGAACAGAAACATCTCCTCCAGTAGATCCTCCATTAGAACCGCCGTTACTAGAACCATTTCCGGAACCAGTTCCTGGGTTTGAAGGTGTTGGAGTACTTGGTGTTGGGTTGCTTGGAGCTGGAGTACTTGGTGCTGGGGTTGCAGCTTCTTCTTCAGCTTGACGAGCTGCTTCTTCTGCAGCCGCTTGGGCTTCAGCTGCGGCTTGAGCTTCAGCTGCTTTTCTAGCTTCTTCAGCTTGACGAGCTGCTTCTTCTTGCCGTTGTTTTTCTGCTTCAGCTTCAGATTTTTTAGCTTCAGCTACGGCTTTTTTATCAGCTTCAGTTGCTTCTTGAGCTTCAAGATCAGCTTTTAAAACATTTAATTCTAATTGGTTAGCATTTAAACTAGATACTTTTTGTTCTAATTCTAATTGAGCTGCTTGAGTTTCATCTGATTTCTTTTGTGTTTCTGCTTGTTTATCTTCAACAGCTGCTTTGTCTTTTTCTTGTTGTTGCATCATTTCGTTATTGGCTTTCACCATAGCGTTGACACTTTGCACACGACTAATAGCGTCTGAGAAAGAATCAGCTTTTAAAATAGCATTTAAAACAGAAGTGTCATTCCCACTTACTTGAACTTTACGTGCTTGCTCTTCTAAGGAAGCATTTCTTTTTTCAATCCGTTGAGTAAGTTCAGTAATTTGTGCTTCTAATTCAGCAATTTCTGCTTGTAATTTTTCTTGTTTAGCCATTAAAGCTTCTGCTTGTTCTTTAGCATCAGAAATTTCATTTTCTAGTGCTGTAATTTGACTTTGCGTAGATGCTTGTTGGGCTTTTAAATTGTCAATTTTTTGTTGGCTATTTAAAATTTCTTGATTTTGTTGGTTAATAACATCGTCTAAATCGTCAGCGGCTACACCAATTGGCAATGCTACGGAACTTAGGGTCATGGCACTCACTAATAAAGCTGTCAACAACTTCTTCTTCACGTTCATTCCTCCGACTTTTCGTTTACTATTAAAAGTTTTAAATCCTTAAAAGAACTTAAACTTCTTTAATCTTTCTTAATCGATATTCGTATTGTAGCATAGGCATGTGTCAGAAAGATAAACTCTATATTACAAAAATGTTTCAATTACACTTTAATTTTAAAATAACGTTTTTTATTTTTTTAGTTTCTAAACTATCCTTGATTTTATTTGACTTTTGAGTTTTTGAAATACCAATCTTAACCGTATTTTTTATTTTTTCTCAAAAGGTATCATTACAAAATTTCTCATTCATTGTGACAAAAAAAGTTGGCAAAGATTGACATAACCATTTTTCATGACTTTTTATTTTTTCCCTCTTTCATTATAAAAAAAAGCAACTTTCCAAAAGTGATTTCTGGAAAGTTACTTTTTTTTATTCTCCAACAGACAAAATATAGCGAATATCTTCTTCTGTGAGTTTGACACTGCTTTCTTGATTTCCAGAAAGTACTTGATGGAAAAGTTCACGTTTTTCTTGTTGTAAGGCTGCCATTTTTTCTTCAATGGTTCCTTTAGCAATCATTTTGTAAACTTCCACTACTTTCTTTTGACCAATTCTATGAGCCCGTCCTGCCGCTTGTTCTTCCACAGCAGGATTCCACCAAAGATCATATAAAACTACCGTATCGGCTCCAGTTAAGTTTAAACCTGTTCCTCCGGCTTTTAAGGAAATTAAAAAAACATCTCCTGTTCCTGCGTTAAATTCATCCACCATTTTTAACCGATCTTTTGGAGGTGTGGACCCTCGTAAATAAAAATGATCTAAGCCTAATTCAGGTAATTCTTCTTCAATAAGACTGAGCATTTTCGTAAATTGAGAAAAGACTAACACTCTTCGACCGTTTTCTTTAGCGGAAAGTAAAAATTCTTTCAGTTGTTCTAGTTTTCCAGAATGTCCCGTGAAATCTTCCATGAACATTCTTGGATCACAACAAATTTGTCTTAACCGGGTTAACCCAGCTAAAATAGACAAGCGATTTTTCGCGAAACTTTTTTGATCCATGGAGGACACATTTTGTTGCATTTGAGATAAATAAGCTAAATAAGCCGCTTTTTGCTCTGGTAAAAGAGAAGAATATAAATTCGTCTCGATTTTTTCTGGAAGTTCTTTTAGCACTGTTTCTTTTTCTCTTCTTAACACAAAAGGCTGAATCATTTTACTGATTGTTTCCACAGGCAATTGTTTATAAGCTTGTTTTTTAGGGAAAAAGCCTGGCATAATCACTCCAAATAAAGACCACAGCTCCATTAAATTATTTTCAATGGGCGTCCCACTTAAAGCAAAACGTTGCCGTACTTTTAATTTTCTTAAAGCGTGATTCGTTTTCGTACTATCATTTTTTACCATTTGCGCTTCATCTAAAATTAAGCAAGAAAAAGTTTCTTTACGATATGTTTCTTCATCTTGGCGCAAAGAAGCATAGCTAGTGATTAATAAATCATATTCCTCAGCTTGAGAAATAATTTTTTCTCGTTCTTCTTTGCTTCCCACAGCTAATCCTACTTTTAAACTCGGAGCAAATTTTTCACATTCGCTTTGCCAGTTATAAGTTAAACTGGCAGGAGCCACTACTAAGGAAGGATGGGTAAAAATCTTTTCTTCTTTTTGAGAAAGTAAAAAGGCAATTCCTTGTAAAGTTTTCCCAAGACCCATTTCATCAGCTAAAATGCCGCCAAGTTCATAATGAGATAACATTTTCCACCAAGTAAAACCTTGTTTTTGATAATCTCTTAAAGTTGCCTGTAAATTTTTAGGTAAGGAGGCTTTAAAATTTTCAGGGTGAGTCAAGTCATTGGCCATTTCATGGAATTTTTCATCCCATTTTAAATGATCGTTTAAGGAAAGGACATTTTGCAATTGCAACCCTTGATAGTTTGGTATTTGTAATTTTCCATCTTCATCCCATTTTCCTCGAAGTTGTTGTAAGGTTTCAGCAGTTTGACCAAACTCTTCTTCATTTAAATCTAAAATGGCTCCAGAATTAGTTTCATAATAAGGCTCTTTTTTCAAAATCGCCGCTACAACCTGAGCAATTTCTTCTTCTGGCACACCAGACACGTCAAATCGAACAGAAAGCCAAGAATCTTCTGAAGTCACTGCCACTTTCGGGGGGGTTTTTCCTTGTTCAATAAAGAGGGTCCGTAGTTTTTTTCCTAAATAAACTTTCCCTAAATTTTGCATTAAGGGAATTTCTTGGGTGAAAAATTGATACAGACCTTGTCCTTGAGGTAATTTTTTCCGAAAATCTTTAGTTTTTTCCACATAGCTTAAGGATTTTAATAAAGCATAAACTTCATTTTCTCCTTCAATATCTCTGACAATAGGCTGCTCTAACAATTGATTTTTTTCCTGATTGGAAGAAATCATTGCCTTGCCATAATGAAAATCTATTTCTACGCGAATTTCTCCTTTGATTTTTCTAAGATGAAAGACGGTTTCTAAAGGACTTAACACCAGATGATCAGGCAAATCTTTAGGTAAATTAACTTTCGCGACTTGTTTAATAATAGGTAAAATTTGGGAGAAAAGTTTTGAAACATCTTCTTTGGGAAAAACAATGGCTTCTCCTTTAGCGTGTTTCAAAAGTTGCTCCAAGGTTAAATAAATTGTTTCTTCTTCTGGGGAAAATTCGTACCACGTCCCCTTAGAAAATCCCAAATGATAGTTCGTATAGTAATGACTTAAAGGATCTTGAATGTCTAAAGAAAAATTTTCTTCATTAAAAGAAAGATCAGCGGTGAGTGCTTTTTCTTTGGAATATGAAAAAGTCGTATAGCGACCCTCTAAAAGAAGCACGGCTCTTTTGGTGGCGAATAATTTTTCTAAGGTTTCCAATAGACCATTAAGAGGTAATAATAATTGCTTTTTTTCTAATTTTCCTTGGCGAACAAAGCCAGAGGAATAAAGACTTTGCTGAGATTCTAAAATCATATTTAATAAATCTAAGACTTTTAAATCTTCTTTCGTAAAATTCTCACGACTTAAATAAAAAACATACCGTCCATTTAAGAGAATTTTTTCTTCTTTGCGAAATTGTTGTAAAAATTCTCCAACATTTTTAATTAAATACTGTCTTTGACCCACATAACCAATTTTCAAAGAGACACTTAACAAAGAGCGTTCCTTATGAAATGGATTCATTTCTTGATTTTCAATTTGATAGGTCATTTGAATGGTTTCTGTAGTGACACTTTTTTTCAAAAAATTTTCTAAAAGACCTTGAGTGAAAAGTTGACTTAAGGAAAGTTCAGGGAGTTTAGGCACTTGATCTTGTTGCATAATGCGATTAATTCCTTGTTCTCTTAAGTAAAGTTCCACGGCCACGGTGTGTTTGCAAAATCCTTTTTCTTGCCAAAATAAACATTGGCACGTATCTTGTTCTTTCGCCGTTCCATCTAAGTCCACTAAATAAAGTTCATGTCCCATAACTTGGGCATGCCAAACTTTTTGCTCTTTATCTGCTGAAACGGATAAAACGCGACCTTCTTTAACATAGCGCCGACCTTTTTCAATAATGCGTTCTGGAATACTCCATTTCAATAGCTGTTTCCTCCTATTTTTTCCTGTAAAATACTTCGGCCATTTCCTAAACTTTTCACATTAATTTGGGAAATCACCCGATCTTTTAACTCTTTAACGTGAGAAATAAGACCAATCATTCGATTGCTTTCAATATTTTCTAAAGCAGTAATGGCCATATCTAAGGCCTCTGTATCTAAGGAACCAAATCCTTCATCAATGAGCAGCAGTTCAATAGCCACTCCCCCGCTGTTTTCTTGAATCACTTCTCCAAGACCTAAAGACAAAGCAAGGGCCGCAATGAAACTTTCCCCACCGGATAAAGTTTGAACTCGTCGTTTATCTCCTAAATAATCATCATAAACGGAAATTTCTAGACCAGAATTTTTTTTCGCTCCTTTACTTTCATTATCTAAAGATAAGAAGTAGCGACCAAAGGATAAAAATTGTAATTTTTCATTGGCTTTATTTAACACTTGTAAAAAACTTTCTTGTAAGACATGGCGTTCTAAAGAAATTTTGTATAACCCATCCCCATTAGCCACTTGGGAAAGCATAAACCAGTCATTTAATTCTTTTTCTTTTTTTCCGAGACTGTCATTTAAACGAGTGACTTGTTTAAGGATGTTTTCTAAGTGAAGGAGTTGATTTTTTTCTTCATAATAAGCATTTTGTTCTTTCGTTAACTGCATTTTTAATTCAGCTAACCTTTCCTCTAACTGAGGTAAATGAATATCTTCTGTGGTCACTTCTTGTTTTAAGGTAGCAATTTTTATTTGTAATTCTTGTAGCAAACGGTCTAACTGCTCTTTTTCTTCTTTTAGTTGCGGTAAATGAGATACTTGGTCTAGTTTTTCTAAAAAAGTAGCTTCTAAAAGATCAGCGGCACTTAAAGCCTGTTTAAATTCTTTTTCACACTCTTCTTTTTTTCTTTTCTCTTCTAAAAGAAGCTGCTGATTTTCTTTAAGCTGAGTGGTTAAAGTTAAACTTTCTTTGGCTAAATTCTCTTTAGCTTCTCTTACCTCAGCTAAATTTTTTTCAAACTGTCTTACCTCTTCTGTTAGTTTCTCTTTCACTTTCCTGCGGTGTTCTTTTGGTAAAAGGGCCTGATCTAAATTTTTTTCTAAGGTTTCTTTTTTCATCATCTTTAACCCTAGTTGCTTTTGAAAATTTTCTTTTTCTTCCGTGACTAGGTGTAAAGCTGCTGTTTTTTCTTTTACCTTTTCTGTTACTGTCGTAATTTGTGCGGCAATTTCTTTTTGCTCCGCTTTTTCTTTGGCCACTAAGAGACTTTCTTTAGCAAACGTTTCTTTTTCTTGCAGAAATTTCTCATAAGTTTGCTGCCCCTGAGCTTTTTTCTCTTCGTATTCTAGGCAAGATTTTTCAGCTTGTTTTTTTTGACCTTGTAATTTTTCTTTCCAAGAAATAAGACCTTCTTGTGAGTCTCGAAAAATTTTTTCTTGCGTTAGTTTTTCTTCTTCTAGTTTTTTTAAATCTCCTTTTAAAAACTGTGCCGGTGCCGGATGTGTGGTGCTCCCGCATAAAGGACAAGGCTGGTTTTCTTCTAAAAGAGATGCCAAATGAGCAATTTGCTCATGAGCCCACGCACTTTGAGCTTTTTTAAAAGATTTTTCTTTTTCTAAAAAATCTTTCTCCTTAGTTTTTATTTCTAAACTTAATTGGGAAAGTTTTTTTTCAAAGGTCTCATGAGCTATTTTTAATTTTTCCAGTTGGGAAAAATAAGTTTCTTCTTGAGTTAAGGTATATTTTTTTTCTAAAAGTAATTTTTCCTTTTCCATGACACTAGGTAAATCAGCTTTTAAAGAAAGAGAGGCTAATTTTTCTTCCAAAACCTTCACTTCATCAGTTAAATGAGTTACTTCCTGCTTCTTTTTTTCTAAAAGTAACGTGTCTTTTTTAATGCGTTCATTTAAAGAAGATACTTCTTCATAACTGTCCTCAGCTTGCAAAAGATTCCTTAAGGTCTCTTTTTTTCCTAAAGGCTCCGTATCTTTTAAAAGCTCTTCTAACACTGTCTCTTTTTCCTGAAGACAAGACGTCGCTTCTTTAAGATTTTTTTCTAATGATTCTTTTCGCAATTGGAAAGTTTTTACTTTTTCTTTGACTTCTTGTGTTTTTTCAAAGGTAACTTTTATCTCTTTAACCTTTTCTAAAAGTTGAATTTCTTTACTTAATTCATTTTGTTGCTGTTTTTTATCACTCGTATCTTCATTTTTTAAACGCTCTAAAGTTGCTCGTTTTTCCACTTGTAAGGTTTTTTTTGCTAAAGATTTTTCAGCTTGTTCAGTGGCAATTTTAGCTTTTTCATAAGTTTTTTCTCGCTTACCTGTAACGTCAATTTTTTCTTCATAGCGTTTTTTTAAATTCTCTTCAGTGAGGTTTTCTGCCACTTGATCTAATAAAATTTGCTTTTTAAGTTGGGCTTCTTTCAAAAGATTGCCTTTTTCTTTTACTTGTTCTTTTAAATATTTTCCCCAATTTAAATACAAAGTGGTGGAAAATAAACGCCGTAAAACTTTTTCTTTTTCTGCACTATCGGCCACTAAAAAGCGACGAAATTCTCCTTGAGGGAGTAACACCACTTGAATAAATTGACTAAGATCTAGGCCTAAAAGCTGATAAATTTTTTCATTTACTTCTGTGACTTTTTTCCACTGGGCTACTTTTTTTTCCTCAATAATTTCCGTTAAAGTCACTTTTCCTGGTTGCAGACGTTCTCCCTCACCCTTTTTTTTCGGTACCCATTGTTCAGGTAAACGAGTGATTTCATACATTGTTTTTTTGACAGAAAAAGTAAAGGTAACTCTAGTTTCTCCTTTGGCAAATTGAGAACGCATTTCTTTTGGCGTACGATTTTGCCCACTGGTTTCCCCATATAAAGCAAAACACAAGGCATCAAATAAAGTCGTTTTTCCACTCCCTGTTTTTCCTGAAATTAAAAATAAAGGGGAGTCCGTAAATTTAGTAAAATCAAAGTTGGCCTTTTCATAAGGACCAAAATTTTTCAAGGACAAAGTTAAAGGACGCATTAATCTTCCTCCTTTAAAATATGTGCGAGACTATGGGCTAATATTTCTTCTTGAGTTTTAGTTAAATTTTCTTCCGTGACTTCTTGATAAAAGTCAGTAAATACCTTTAAGGGATCTTCTTTTAAACTTTCTTTTTTTGTAAAGGTTACTTGGGTCATTTTTTCTCTGGTAATTTCTAGCAAATAAGGAAAACGTTCTTTCAAACGACTCATAACATTTAAAATAGGTTTTTTATCTGCTAAATGAAGGCCCACATAATCATTTTCATAAGGTTGATATTTTTCATCTTGCAAAAAATTTTCAAAGGTGTCGGTTAATTGGCGTAAATTTTTCTTTAAAGGAAGAGGTAAAAATTGCCGGGTATTTTCCTTAGTATCAACTAAATAAACACCCTTTTTTTCCGCGCCTTCAGGTAAAGAATAAGGAAAAGGTGAACCAGAGTAAGCAATTTTATCGTGGTGAAGAGCATCTTTACTGTGTAGATGTCCTAAAAGTACATAAGAAAAAGCTTCTAATTGATCAGTAGAAATAGCTTGCAGTCCTCCTACTTCTACTTTAATTTCTGATTCAGATTTTTTCGCGCCCACGGCAAAAAAATGTCCTACTAATACTTGCTTTTTTTCAGGATGAAACGTTTTTTTCATTTCTAAAATCAACTGATCAAAACCTTCTTGTAATGTTTTCACTTCAGGAAAAAGTTGTTGAAGATCAAATAAATCAAAATAAGGAAGCAAATAAAACTGAACATTTTTTATTTCAATAGGCTCTAAGCTTTTTGAAAGCTCCGTATTTAAGAAAAAATCATTTAAGGTAAACCAAGGGGTCCCTGTATTGAGTCTAGTACGAGAATCATGATTTCCAGAAATAGCCAAAATCGGCAATTTTTCTTCCATGTTAATTTTAAACAGCAAAGAATTTAATAAAGCAACACTTTCACTAGAAGGAACACTTCTGTCATAAAGATCTCCGGCAATCACAAGTGCATCTACCTGATGCTCTTTTGCCATAGTGATAATGTTTTCTACCATTTCTTTTTGTTCATTTAATAAATCATAACCATAAATTTTTTTCCCAATATGCCAATCAGCCGTATGTAAAAACCGCATTTGCTCCACCTTCTTGCATTTTTGCCTTTCTGATTATTATAACACAGGATTCTTGAGGAAAAAAATTTCAAAAAGACAAAAAAAGTCGCTACCTTTATTTTCTAGGTAGCAACTTCCACATTTTATTTTTTCTTTTTTTCTGGAGTCGGTAAATACTTAAAGTTTGGATCCGTTTTTTTATCCAAGAGTAAAAAAGCTTCATTCATGCGTCGTTCTACTTCTTTAATGCCCTCTTTGTCTAATTTTTTAATATCAGAAATATCAATAGGATCTCCAAAACGCACTTGGATTTTTTTTCGTTTAAATACGCCGCCTAAAGTCACTGGACCTTGATAAACACTAGGAACAATTTTTACCTTAGCCATTTTAGCAATTAAAGCCACGCCACCTTTTAAATCTTCCGAATGTCTCGTCCCAGAAGGAAACATAATTAAAGATAAATCAGTCTGTTTTAAAAGTTTAACTGGGGTTTTAATGGCACTAGGCCCAGGATTATCCCGATCCACTGGAAAAGCATGAGCATGAGTAATAATAAAACGTAAAATAGGATTTTTAAATAATTCTTCTTTGGCCATAAAAGAAAATTCTTTCGGACTGGCTCCAATAGCTAAATAAATCGGATCCCAAAAAGTTCTATGGGGAGCAACTAAAATATAATTTTCATCTTTAGGTAATTTTTCACGATCGAAATAATGGGCATTGCCATTAATAATAAATAGTAAAGCTTTGGCAAAGCCACGGATAAATCGGTAAAACATTAGGAACACTCCTCTTGTTCAATCATAATTTGCCCTTTTAGGACTAAAGGTATTATAATATAGATTTGTTATAAAAAATAGACTTTTGCAAAGTTAGGAGTTTTCTTGTGACAAAAATAAATTTATTACCGGAAGAAAGAATCGATCAACTTTATAAAGAAGATATTCAAATTATTCAAAGTTCCAAGGTTTTTTCTTTTTCCTTAGATGCAGTGTTACTCGCTAATTTTCCAAACATCCCCAAACAAGGAAAAATTGTGGATCTTTGTGCTGGAAATGGGGCTGTGGGACTTTTTATAGCCAAAAAAACTCAAGCTTCCATTGAACAAATTGAAATTCAAGAAAAATTAGCTGACATGGGAAGGCGTTCTATTTTATTAAATCATTTGGAAAATCAAGTCACCATGCATCACTTAGATTTAAAAGACACGCTAAAAATTATTCCCAGTGATTCTTGTGATTTAGTTTTATGTAATCCCCCTTATTTTAAAGAAGCCCCGGCCAAAAAAACCAATCCTAATGAACACTTAGCTTTAGCTCGTCATGAAATTACCACTAATTTAGATGAAGTATGCCAAAAAGCCAGTCAATTATTAAAAATGAAAGGTCATTTTGCTTTGGTTCATCGCCCAGAAAGACTGTTAGATATTTTAGAAACCTTAAAAAAATATCGTTTAGCGCCAAAAAAAATCCAATTTATTTATCCTAAAAAAGGAAAAGAAGCAAATATTTTACTAGTGGAAGCCATTAAAGATGGAAAAAATGATGGCTTGAAAATTTTGCCTCCAGTAATTGTTTATAGCCAAGATAACGAATACCTTTCTCCTGTTAAAGAGATGCTTTATGGAGAATAATTATTATTTTTATGTTTTGCGCTGTGTGGACGATACTTTTTATGGGGGATTTTCTACTAATGTTTTAAAACGAGTGGCAACCCATAATGCTGGTAAAGGGGCAAAATATACTAAAGGAAGAGGCCCGGTCACTTTAATTCACGCGGAAAGTTTTCCTACTAAAAGTGACGCTTTAAAAGCCGAATACGCTTTTAAACATCAAAGTCGCCAAGAAAAAATAAATTATTTAAAACTAAATGAGAAAAAGAATATTATGACACAATTAAAGGAGGAGTGAACCATCACTCCTCCTGATTGTCTTTTATTTTTGATAATCGTATTTTTCTAAAACTTCTTCTTTATCTTTAGCTAAACCTTGTAATAAATCTAAATGTTTTGCTAAATGACGATTTAATAGTTCATCATATAAATCCTGATTGTCTCGTAAAACTTTAAAGAAACGGTCACGATATACATAAGAAAAGTTTTTCTTTAAGTTTAAAATAGAACCATACATGGTGTGGAGCACTTGTCTTGGATCATCTTCTAGTAAAAGACTGAATACTTCATTTTCACTGACATCTTGAGGATTTGGAGCTGTTTCTTGGGTGGCTTTAAATTCATAGAAACTTTTTACATCTGCTAAATTTTCATAACTAAAGGTATAAATTTCTTTCATTAAGCTAGGATCTTTTAAAGCAATGACTTTCAAAGCTTCTAGCCAGTTGGTTCCAGCGGTTTTCACGTGCCAACCATTTTTAGAAATTTCTCCAATAATTGGGTAGACTGATAATTTATCACTTCCTGAGTGAATGGAAAGACGATAATGAAATTCTTCAGCAATGGCTTCATGAACAGCATATTCTTTAGCGAAACGATTAATGTCTCCAATGTAATCAATGGCTTTTTGGAACTCTCCATAAAATTTAGGTGCTAAAGTTTCTGGAGTAATCCCAAAGCGCTGTAATTCTTTGGCAAAGAAATAATGGTTAGCAGGAGTCGTTGGAACGATGGTTTCATCCATGGAAATTTCAAAATCTAAATGATAGGGTACTACAAATTTTTCGTAAATATCTTTCGCAAAAAGAACCGCATCAAAAAAGATTAATACAGATTGTTGCAACTCTTTTTGACTAAAATGAACCTCTCCCCCAGCTGTTAAAGGAAATGTTTTGTTTAAATAAGTATCGTTAAAATAATTTTTAATGGTTTCGTCTAAAGCATTAAAAGTTTCATTTAACTGTTCATCAGAAAGTTCAGCCACTTCATTGTGAATTTCTTCTGTACAATCTAAAGTAATCATGGAAAAACCAGCTCTTACAGCATAGTCCACTTCATAAGGTGTTTTCACATGATCCCCATCTGCTCCCCAACCGTCTTTATAACCTTCTGTAAAAACAGACCATTTTGCATCGTTTAACACATTAGAAAAAGTTCGTTTCGTTAACAGCAATTCGCGGATACTTTGCTGAGCTAGGACAGGCATAATATTTCTTCCTTTAAATAATTTCAAATGAGCATTCCCCGCAAGTCCTAAACGATCTCCTAAACCAAAAGAATATTTATATCCATGGCGACTGACTGGTTTAATGAATGGAAATCTTTTTTCTAAGGCATTTAAATTTTCTTCATTTAAATCCCCAGAAATTAAAACCCGGTCCTCGTCTTTTAAAATGTCTAAAGCTTTAAAATCTTTAATGCTTACTACATCTTCATAGACTCCTAATTTTCTTTCTCCTTGGTCTGTGAAAATAAAATACACATTGTGTCGATCAATTTGTAAAGAAGGAGGATAAATCAGTTTAAGTTCAGCGACTTTTTCCGGGGCATTTAAAATGAGTTTAACTTCTTGCAATAAATTTTCTAACACGTTTTTCCGCTCCTTTTTATAAAAATGTTCACGTGAACATTTTGGGATAAATTTTTTTCTCTTACACATTTTTAATTATGCCATAGACTTTCTTTTCCGACAAAAAATATGCTTAAAACGTTTTCTTTTTAAAAGAAAAAAAGTGAGACGAAAACGTCTCACTTTTTCACTTTATAATCCAGCCATCATTTGAGCGTGGCGTAATTCCAACTGGCGCACTTCTCTTGGTAAGAAACGACGAATTTCATCTTCATTAAAACCAACTTGAAGGCGTTTTTCATCAATCATAATTGGACGACGTAACAGTCCAGGATTTTTTTGAACTAACACTAATAATTCTTTAAGTGGCAAATCATCTAAATCCATATTAAGTTTTTGAAAAACTTTTGAACGAGTTGAGATAATTTCTTCAGTGCCATCTTCAGTCATTTGCAAAATTGTTTTTAATTCAGTCAAAGTCAGCGGTTCTGAAAAGATGTTCCGTTCAGTAAAGGGAATCTCATGTTCTTGTAGCCATGCGCGTGCTTTCCGACAAGACGTACAACTTGGGGAAGTATATAATGTTAACACAGGCGTCACTCCTTTTTGACATATTGGCATGTGTGAAACAGATAGGATCATTTCCTTCTGTCTGTATACAGTATACCTAATATCAAAAAAATTATCTACCCCTTTTTTAATCATTTTATTTAATTTTTGGTAAAAAAATTGATAGTTTTTCTTGTAGTTGTCGCTTTCTTCACAAAAAAATCACACTACATTAGATAACTCTAATCTTTTTTCTAATATAAAATCCAGTGAAACAGCTTTTATCACTGTTGCATTTTTATTTTTTATTACTTTTGTAATTTTTCAAAAAAATAAGTTAACCGCTTTCAAAACCTTGAGATATCTAGTTTATTTTTCTAGTTTTCTTTCTTTATTATTTTTTTTATTGTCTTTAAAAAAAATCTCTTGTGTATTATTGCTTTTTTCAATTTCTGACTAGGAACTTTTTCTCAGAAATCCTTTGATATTTTTTTGTTTGATCATTTTATTGTGAAGAATTTTCGTCTTTTTTTTAAATAGAAAAAAATAATTCTTTAAAATTAGTTCTTAAATTTTTGACGAATCCTGACCAAAAGGATAAAATGGTAAAAGAACATAAGGAGAGGAAGAAGATTATGGCTGAAGAAGAAAAAAAACAAAATGATTCACAAAATATTTTAACGCAAAAAATGATTGATAACCGTACTATTATTTTATTTGGAGAAATTAACCAAGATGTAGCTAAAGAAGTTTCTAGTCAACTATTACTTTTAGCTTCTCTTAGTGATGACCCTATTAAACTGTTCATTAATAGTCAAGGTGGACACGTGGAAGCTGGGGACACCATTCACGATATGATTAAATTTGTTAAACCAGATGTTTACGTCATTGGAACTGGTTGGGTAGCAAGTGCTGGAATTACCATTTACTTAGCCGCTAAAAAAGAACATCGCTATTCTTTACCAAATACCCGCTACATGATTCACCAACCTTCAGGAGGCGTTCAAGGGCAAAGTACTGAAATTCAAATTGAAGCCAAAGAAATTATTAAAATGCGCGAACGAATTAATAATTTAATCGCTAAAGCTACTGGACAATCTTACGATAAAGTAGCTCACGATACAGATCGTAACTTTTGGATGTCCGTTGACGAAGCTAAAGATTACGGAATTGTCACTAACATTATTGAAAATGATTCAGAGCTAAACTTATAATCATATAATTACAAAAAAAGAGTCTGGAATTTCATTCCAGACTCTTTTATTTGACGCCAAATAATTTTTTAAATGGCAGAATTAAAACTAAAAACAACCCAACATTAAGGAGTAAAGTTGGACCTAAAGTTCTCGTTACAAACAAAACTCCTTGAACAGTTGCTAAAGAAAAAATCAAATGCACTAAAAGCAACCCTACTTCTAACACCGTGACAAAAATAATAACTGAAACTAACAAAGTAAATCCTGTTGGTTTCACAAAAGAAAAAATTTTATAGCACAATAAAACGATAATCGGCAAACATAAGGCATAAATCCCAATGATTCCAATATAGTAACTATCCATTAATATGCCAATAATCACTGAGGTAATTACCATATAACGTTTGGATAATTGCAAACTAGCTAAGACTAAAGCCAGCATAAGCATGTGAGAGTGAATAAAAAAAGTATTCTGGGAAAAACTTTCTAAAGACTGAGTAATTTGTCCATCTAAAAGCATTAAAAGAAAAAAGACAAAAGGCGCATAGTATTTCAAATTATCTTTTTGAATCAATTCGCCTCACCTGCCAAACGTTTCACTACAGTTACCGTAGAAATATCATACATTTGCGCATAAGGTGTCACGTAAACTTGTTTATCTAAACCAAGATTATTATCTTTAATTTTAGCGACTGTTCCAATCACAAGGTTTGCTGGAGAATTTCCTCCAAGACCAGATGTTTGCACCAAATCTCCTTCTTTTAAGGTAGCATTTCCTGTTAACTGGCTCACAACTAGAGCACTTTCACTTTCATCATAACTAGATAAAAGACCAAAATAGTCTCCACCTTCAGAAGTAATTTTTACAGGGAAATGATTCGAATTTTGATTTTCTGAAGTTAATAATTCCACTTTACTAGAAGCGGCATTCACTTCAATAATTCGACCGATTAACCCTTTTTGCGCCATAACAGGCATATTAGCTTCAATACCGTCTTTACTTCCTTTATCAATCACTAAAATATCTTGCCAAGAATCTGGCGAACGGGAAATAACGTTACTATTAATGGTTTCAAAGCTTGTTAAAGTCGTGGTTAAATCTAATTGCTCTTTTAAACTCGCGATTTCTTTATCTTTATTTTTATTTTCTACCGCTAAATTATCATAGCCATCTAATTTTTCTTTCAGTGCTTTATTTTCATCATAGGTATTAAACAAATCATTGGCAGCAGTCACGCTTTTTTCTACCCAGGAAACGGGTACTCTTAGTGTGCGATCTACAAAACCGACAGTGTCATTAATGACCGATTGAAATAAATTATTTTTTCCGCCACGATTACGTTGTGTGGCTGTAATAGAAACTGTGGCAACAACAACAATGGCCACAATTAACGCGATGATCAGCTTCTTGCTGGGATTAAATTTTTTCACTTAAAAAAGCCCCTTATTCGTATTCAGACTACGGGTTATTTTACCATTAAAATGGGGACTTTAAAAGGAATGTTTCTACCTTTAAAGTATTTTTAGTATTTCTTTTTAAAATGTTGCCACTAAAAAAGAGCCTGGAAAAATTCCAGACTCCTTTTTTTAAATTACAGTAAACTTTGATATAGTTCAATAATTTCTTCAATCGTTGTATCTCGAGGATTTCCTGGAGTACAAACATCAGCTAAGGCATCTTTAGCAATAGCAGGAAGATCTTCGGCTTTAACCCCTAATTCAGAAATAGTTGCAGGAATTCCCACAGATTTACTTAAACGGTCAATTTCTGCACAAGCTGCATCTCTCGCTTTGTCAATCGTCATTTCTTTAGCATTTGGAATATCTAATGCAATAGCGATTTCCCGATATTTTTCTCCAGTAAATTCTTTATTGTATTTCATAATAGTTGGAAGTAATGAAGCACAAGCGACACCATGAGGAATATTATACCAAGCAGATAGAGGATGGGCCATTCCGTGCACGAGGCCTAAACCAACGTTAGAAAAGCCCATACCAGCAATATATTGTCCTAAAGCCATTTCTTCTCTAGCTTTTTGATTTCCTTTAACAGAATTTTCTAAAGAATGACCAATAATATTGATTGCTTTAAGGTGTAGCATATCTGTCATTTCCCATGCACCTTTTGTAATTAAACCTTCAATGGCGTGGGTCATAGCATCCATCCCTGTGGAAGCAGCAAGTTTTGCTGGCATTCCCATCATCATGTCAGAATCTACAAAAGCAACTAGTGGAATATCATGAGGATCCACGCAGACAAATTTACGATGATTTTTATCATCTGTAATGACATAATTAATCGTTACTTCAGCAGCCGTTCCAGAAGTTGTAGGTACAGCTAAAATTGGCAAACAAGGATTTTTAGTATCAGCAACTCCTTCTAAACTAATAACATCAGCAAATTCGGGATTAGTGATAATAATACCAATAGCTTTGGCTGTATCTTGTGGAGAGCCTCCTCCAATTGCTACAATTGCTTCAGCACCAGAATTTTTTACAAATTCTACTCCATCTGTCACATTTTTAATTGTTGGATTTGGTACAATCCCATCGTAAACCACATGGTCTACTCCCGCTTCTTTTAATAAGTCGATTACTTTGGTGGCAACGCCTGCTTTAATCAGTCCAGCATCCGTTACTACGGCAACTTTTTTATAGCCACGACGAGTAATTTCTGGAACGATTTCTTGAATTGCGCCTTTGCCAAAATAAGAGGTTTCATTTAAAATCATTCGATTTGTCATTTTATACACTCCTTGTAGTTTTTTTCACAAATCAATTTATTTAAAGAGCTCTCACAAAGGGGAGCTCGTTTAAACTAGTTTTTAAAATCTAAAGTAAATACCTTTTTTAAATCAAGGGAGATTGGAGAATTATCAGGATTTGTATCCATAATATCTTTCATGTAATCCCACCATTTTTGGTTGATTTCAGTTGAAGCCATTTTTTCCCAAAGTATTTCGTCTTCAATTTCTAAATAGCCAAATAACTGATTAGTCTCTTTATTTAAAAAAATGGAATAAGAAATAACTCCATGATTTTTTAGCTCTTCTTTCATTTCAGGCCATAAAAGGTTATGACGTCTTTCATATTCATCATGAAATTCAGGATAAACAGTCATAACAAAACCTTTAGAAATCATTTTTCATCCTCCAAATATCCTTCTCGGGGTACTAGATTAAAAGCATGAGCTAATTTCCATAAATTTTCATCAGTAATAGTTTGTAAAATTGGTCCTTGAGCTTTTACATAAGTATAAATTTGAGCAGCTTTTTCGGCAGTTTCAATGAGTCCAAAAGCTTCGTCCATGGTTTCGCCACTACCATAAACACCATGTTGTGGCCATAAAACGAGACGGGTTTCTTTCATTTTGGCAGCTGTTGCTTCTCCAATTTCATTTGTTCCTGGAACAATCCAAGGAATAATGGAAATACCTTCAGGGAAAA